>NZ_JAJBNQ010000008.1:0-121394 GCF_020538025.1 Blautia sp. MSK17_66 | reverse complement strand
TGAGCAAGAAGCCCCCACTTCAAAATCAGAGATTTAAGTGGTGGGAGCATGTCACTTCCATACCGTTTGATGATCGTATCAATCGTAAAGCATCTGTTCAGGATATAAGACGTGGCTACTTGGAGGACTTCCTGAGAGACAGCCGGAGTTCGCTGGCAGACGAGATCAACAAGAGTTCCATGGAAGATCTTCTGCTCTCTCTGGAAGCGGCAGATGAAACGGATACGGAGTTGAGCATACGGAATATAGGTGTTCTGATGTTTACGGACAGACCGGACAGATTTATTCCGGGAGCACAGATTGATCTTGTAAAGTTTAATACAGAAGAGGCAGAAGGTTCCGATGATTTTTTTGAAAAAACTTTTTATGGACCGATCTGGAAACAGGTCAGGGATGTTCTTGATTATATCAATACAAATATAATCGAAGAAAAAGTTGTCAAGATCCAGGGACGGGCTGAATCAGAACGGTATTTCAACTACCCGTATAATGCACTGGAAGAAGCTGTTGTAAATGCGGTTTTTCATAAATCATACAGAGAACCGGAACCGGTTGAAGTTCGAATTTATGTGGACAGAATCATGCTCATCAATTATCCGGGAGTAGATAAGTATATCAGTCAGGAAAAATTTCGAACAGGAAAAGCAAGAGCAAGGAAATACCGCAATCGAAGAATCGGGGAACTGTTCAAAGAAATTGATCTTTCGGAGAAACAGGGAACCGGCATAACCAAGATATTAAGAGAACTGGAAAGAAACGGTTCGCCCGCTCCGCTGTTTGAAATGGATGAGGACAGGAACTATCTTGAGACAACCATTTTTATCAGAGAAGGTTTCGAACAAACGATGATGTCCGAAAAGATGTCCGAAAAGATGTCCGAAAAGATGTTGAGTTCGAGAGATCTTATCGTAGACGGGGAAGATGGAAGAACGAAGTTTCTTGTGGAATCCACTGCATTTACAAATCTGGAAAAAGAACGTCTCCTGCGATTGCAGCAGTATATGATAAAATTTCAGAATATCAACAGTGCCAGGGCAGCGGATATTCTTGATATTCAGCAGAAGACTGCTTCCAGGCTTCTGGCAAAGGCAGAAAAAAATAACTTTCTGGAAAGCGAAGGAAAGACAAAAAATAAAATTTACAGACTGATATCCTGACAGAGTTTTTTATAAATACCGGCGGTGGAAACACTGGCCGGTGTTTTTTACTTTATGTGACCAGATGCAAGAGGAATATGTCTGCTAAAGCAGACTGCATCTGGCACGCAAAGCAGATTGAGTTTTGGACAGGGGATTATATAATAAATTTATACAAATTTGAGAAAATCAGAGGAAAAGCGTATGAAAATAGAAAACCTGTGTATAAACTGTATGCGGGAAATGAAAGAACCTGGCGGAATCTGCGGATTTTGTGAATTCAACGTAGAAACCTTTGAACTTCCGCGGCACCATATGAGACCATTTACCATTCTTGCAGGAAAGTATCTGATCGGAAAGGCTATCGGTGACGGTGATACTATAAATAGTGTTTCAATAAATAAACTCCCAGAAAACTACACCCCACCACAGGACTAACTCTCCTGTCTATCTATCCACTCACCATTTTACACTGTAAAATTTTCATCTGTGAAAGTTTTCTTCATTTATCTATTGTATTTTAGCAGGCATTCGTGTAAAATAGATTACAATTTAGCTTGGTAAAGTACGAATATGTATGCCGGACGGCAGAAACATTCAGGTCAGATGCATTGTGACCATTTTGTCGGTCATATTTTGAGGTATACAGGTCAAACGCATACCAGGACGAGAAATATACAGATGAAGGAGAGAGAACAAATGGCAGATCATGAAATGATGAATCTTGACGAGATGGGCAGACTCAGAGACAGTATGGAGCTGCTCGGGGAAGAACTGATGAATGGCCATCGGATCAACCCGAATCTTTATGTAGAATACGATGTAAAAAGAGGACTGCGTGACTCAGCAGGTAAGGGTGTCCTGACCGGACTTACCGAGATCTCTGATGTTACAGGTTATGACCTGATCAACGGACGTAAGATTCCTGCACACGGCAGACTGTATTATCAGGGATATAATGTAAATGATATTGTAGATGGACTTAAGGGACGTAAATTCGGATTTGAGGAAACCATCTATCTTCTGATGTTCGGAAGACTTCCATCTGACAAAGATATGGAAATATTCAAGAACATCATGGCAAGTTTCGAAACGCTGTCCGGACGTTTTGTCCGTGACGTTGTCATGAAAGCATCCAATAGTGACATTATGAATGCCATGCAGAGATGTATCCTCACTCTGTATACCTATGATTCCAGACCGGAAGATATCTCCGCAGAGAATGTTCTTCGTCAGAGCCTGGAAATGATCGCGAAGCTGCCGCTGATCGCAGTATATTCTTATCACGCATACAGACATTTTCGTAAAGATGAGATGCTGTTTATCCGTAATCCGGAGAAGGATCTCTCACTTGCAGAAAACATTCTTCTGATGCTCAGACCTGACGGAAAATACACAGAGCTGGAAGCCAAGGTTCTTGATATTGCACTGATCCTTCATGCAGAGCATGGCGGCGGTAACAACTCAACCTTTACAACACATGTAGTTACTTCTTCCGGAACAGATACCTATTCTTCAGTCGCAGCATCCATCGGTTCACTGAAGGGACCACGTCATGGTGGAGCCAACCTTAAGGTTCAGAACATGTTTGAAGATATCAAGGCAAATGTCAAGGACTGGACGGATGAGAAGGAAGTAGAAGAATATCTCCGCAAGATCCTGAATAAAGAAGCCTTTGACCATTCCGGACTGATCTATGGTATGGGACATGCAGTTTATACATTGTCTGACCCGCGTGAGGTGATCCTTAAGAGATTTGCAAGAGACCTTGCCAGAGAAAAGAACATGATGAAAGAATTTGCTCTTTATGAACTGGTGGAACGTCTTGGCGGAAGACTCGTCATGGAACAGAGAAGACTTTTCAAAAATGTCTGTGCAAACGTAGACTTTTACAGTGGTTTCGTATATACTATGCTTGGAATCCCTAAAGAGCTGTTCACACCGATTTTTGCGATCGCACGTATTCCGGGATGGAGTGCTCATCGTCTTGAAGAAATACTCAACGCAAGCAAGATCATCCGTCCGGCATATAAATATGTTGGTCATCATGCAGAATTCGTTCCCTTTGATGAGAGAGAACCAGAAGAAGGCTGCGAGGAAGTCTTAAGAGAATTAAAGCATGAGGAAGCGGAACAGCCGGAACAAAAAGCAGAAACTATAGAAAAAGCGGCACCGCAGGATTCAGACAAGTGCCCTGAGGAGAAGGCTAAATGAAACAGGTTATTTTAACAGGTGACCGTCCTACCGGTAAACTTCATGTAGGACATTATGTAGGATCATTGAAGGAGCGTGTCAGACTCCAGAATTCCGGAGATTATGATGAGATTTTTATTATGATCGCAGATGCACAGGCACTGACAGACAATGCTGAGCATCCGGAGAAGGTACGCCAGAATATCATCCAGGTCGCACTGGATTATCTTGCATGTGGAATTGATCCGGCGAAGTCCACGATCTTTATCCAGTCTATGGTACCGGAACTGACAGAACTGACATTTTATTATATGAACCTTGTAACGGTAGCACGTGTACAGCGTAACCCTACAGTTAAGGCTGAGATTCAGATGAGAAACTTTGAGGCCAGCATTCCAGTTGGATTTTGCTGTTATCCGATCAGCCAGGCTGCAGATATCACTGCTTTCCGTGCAACGCATGTGCCGGTTGGTGAGGATCAGATGCCAATGATCGAGCAGTGTAAGGAGATCGTGCACAAGTTCAATACGGTTTATGGTGAGACACTGACCGATCCTAAGATCGTTCTGCCATCCAACAAGGCATGCTTACGTCTGCCGGGCATCGATGGCAAGGCCAAAATGAGCAAGTCTCTTGGAAACTGTATCTATCTCTCTGACGAGGAAGCAGATGTTAAGAAGAAGATCATGTCCATGTTTACAGATCCGAACCATCTTCGTGTAGAGGATCCGGGACGTGTAGAGGGCAACCCGGTATTTATCTATCTGGAAGCATTCTGCAAACCGGAGTATTTCCCGGAATTCCTTCCGGAATACCAGAATCTTGAGGAACTTGAGGATCATTACCGCAGAGGCGGCCTTGGCGATGTCAAGGTTAAGAAGTTCCTGAATAAGGTTATGCAGGCAGAACTGGGACCGATTCGTGCAAGAAGAAAAGAATGGGAGCAGAGAATTCCGGATGTTCTGGATATCCTGAAAGAGGGAAGCAGGGTAGCCCAAGCCAAAGCAGCTGAGACTCTGAACGATGTCAAGGCATCCATGAGAATCAACTACTTTGACAGTGACCAGTCTGATATGTATCAGAAATAAATGGTAACTATTCAGAAGGTAGTATCCCGCGAGGCGTTTTGGCATGTTTTTTGCCAAAATCCCGAGACATATAAGGCAAAATGCTATCACCGAAGGTGATTTGGAATGCATTTTGACTCGTAACTGTGAGGGTACTGAACAGTTACAATAAATGTATAACGGTTATAAGAACACATGGTTCTGCGAATGAAAATTGATATTATAAAAACTCATTGACATATTCCAAATGGGAATGCTATAATGTGTTCTATTCCGAGAGGAACTAAGCAGACAAAGAAGTCTATAGAGGATTTCTTTGCCTGCTTTTTTTATTTTCTAAATACTCAAAAGGAGGAAATGTAATGCGTTTAAATCCAAAGGAACAGGAAAAGCTTATGCTCCATATGGCAGGAAATCTGGCAAAAGAGCGGAAGGAACGAGGCGTAAAATTGAATTATGTGGAAGCAGTTGCCTATATCAGCTCCGAGCTTCTTGAACTGGCAAGAGACGGCAAAGAAGTAGTGGAACTGATGCAGCTTGGAACCAAAATGCTGACAAAGGCCGATGTTATGGACGGCGTTGCAGACATGGTGCATGAAGTACAGGTAGAGGCGACATTTCCGGATGGAACCAAACTTGTGACAGTACATAATCCGATTCAGTAAAGGAGGACAACGATGAAAATTGGTGAAATCATTCCATTGGACAGAGAAATTACTTTAAACGAGGGAAAACCTGTGGTTACGATCAAGGTAGCAAACACTGGAGACCGTCCGATTCAGGTAGGCTCACATTTCCATTTCTTTGAGGTAAACCGTTATCTCAAATTTGACAGAGAAAAAGCATATGGTTTTCATCTGGACATTCCGTCAGGAACTTCTGTACGTTTTGAACCGGGTGAAGAAAAAGAAGTCCAGCTTACTGCAATTGGCGGAACGAAGAGGGTATTTGGTCTGAACGACCTGACCTGTGCACAGATTTCAGAAGTCAACAAAGAAGCAGCTCTTAATAACGCCCGCACAAAAGGCTTTATGCCAAAAGCGTAATTCTAAAAGGAGGAAACAGATTCATGAGTGTAAAAATTTCCGGTGAAAAATATGCAATGATGTATGGCCCGACAGCTGGAGATAAGGTACGTCTGGCGGATACAGATCTGATCATTGAGGTAGAAAAAGACTATACCACTTATGGTGATGAAATTAAATTCGGAGGCGGTAAGACCATCCGTGACGGTATGGGACAGTCTGTTAAGACAACCAGTGCAGACGGAGATCTTGATCTCGTTATCACAAACGCTCTGATCGTGGACAGTACAGGAATCGTCAAAGCAGATATCGGTATCAAGGACGGCAAGATCAAAGGAATCGGTAAGGCAGGAAACCCAAGCGTGATGGACGGTGTGACACCGGGTATGACGGTAGGTGCTTCTACGGAGGCTCTTGCAGGAGAGGGTATGATCGTGACAGCCGGTGGTATTGATACGCATATCCACTTTATCTGCCCGCAGCAGATCGACTGTGCACTGTATTCCGGCGTGACAACAATGATCGGTGGAGGAACCGGTCCGGCAGATGGAACGAATGCGACAACCTGTACTCCTGGACCATGGAACATGGAAATGATGCTTAAGGCAGCAGAGGAATATCCGATGAACCTTGGATTTCTTGGAAAAGGAAACTGCTCCGATGAGAAGCCGCTGATCGAACAGGTCAAAGCAGGTGCCATGGGACTTAAGATCCATGAGGACTGGGGTGCAACTCCGGCAGTTATCGATCATTGCCTGAATGTAGCAGATGAATATGATGTGCAGGTGGCCATCCATACAGATACTCTGAACGAGGGTGGATGTGTTGAGGATACCATCAATGCCATCGGTGGAAGAACCATCCATACATACCATACAGAGGGTGCCGGCGGCGGACATGCACCGGACATCATCAAGGCGGCAGCAACACCGAATATCCTTCCTTCTTCCACAAACCCGACAATGCCATTTACTGTAAATACTCTGGACGAGCATCTGGATATGCTGATGGTGTGCCATCACCTTGACAAAAAGATCCCGGAGGATGTTGCTTTTGCAGATTCCCGTATCCGTCCGGAAACCATCGCAGCAGAGGATGTGCTTCACGACATGGGTGTGTTCAGTATGATGAGTTCTGATTCCCAGGCCATGGGACGTATCGGAGAGGTTATCACCCGTACCTGGCAGACTGCAAGTAAGATGAAAGGGGAAAGAGGTCCTCTTCCGGAAGATGAAGGCCATGGAAATGACAACTTCCGTGTAAAGAGATATATCTCCAAATACACGATCAACCCGGCGATCACACATGGTATTTCTGAATATGTTGGATCTGTAGAGCCAGGAAAATTTGCAGACCTTGTTCTCTGGAATCCGGCATTCTTCGGAGCAAAACCGGATATGGTCATCAAGGGAGGTATGATCATTGCATCCAAGATGGGTGATGCCAATGCTTCTATTCCGACCACTCAGCCGGTATTCTATCAGCCTATGTTTGCAGCACATGGAAAAGCAAAATATGCTTCCTGCCTGACCTTCGTATCAAAGGCAGCCATGGAAGAGGATGTCAAGGCAAAATACGGCCTGGAAAAAACAGTTGTTCCGGTAGAGAACTGCCGAAACATCGGAAAGAAAGATATGGTATTTAATGATAAGACACCGGAGATCACAGTGGATCCGGAAACTTACGAGGTAAAAGCCGATGGTGTCAGCATCACATCAAAACCGGCCACAAAACTTCCGCTGACACAGCTGTATAACTTATTCTGATAACTTACTGAGGAGGGTATAAATGTTAGGTGTTTGTTTATTATTTGTAGGAATTGTCCTGATCAACAACGGTATCTGCAACTTTTATAAAGTCGATGGAAAATCCCTCGCAGTGATGAATATTTTTACGGGAGGCTTATCCCTGTTCATCAACTTTGTAAATCTTGTGCAGGGAAACTATTATGCGGCAGGAACAGGACTTCTGTTTTGCTTTACCTACCTGTTTGTAGCAATCAACAATATCTTTAAATTGAGCAGTATTCCATTTGCATGGTTCTCTACATTTGTAGCGATCAATGCAGTGGTATTCGGAACACTGGAAGGCTTTGTCGGAAGCTCAGTTCTTGGAATCCAGCCGGATATCCGCTGGGCAGCGATCTGGTATCTCTGGGCGATCCTCTGGGGAACTTCTTTTGTAGAAGACATCATGGGCAAAAAGCTTGGCAAATTCGTTCCGGCACTTCAGGTGTTTGAAGGTATTGTGACAGCCTGGATTCCAGGTGTACTGATGCTGATCGGAAAATGGTAAAAAAATCCGCGAGGAGGAACATACAATGATTTGTGAAAAAATTCTGGGAAAACTGACCGATGAGGAGTTCTCCGGAAAAAAAGTAGATTACGTGGATATCCACTGGGATGAAGCGTTTAAGAAGCTTCACAGAAAAACAAGTCAGGGAGGCACAGAACTCGGCATCCGTCTGGATGATTCTGTGCTGACCAGGGGTCTGAATCAGGATGATGTTCTTGCAGTGGAGGGTGATACCGTGTATGCGGTAAATATCCCTCCCTGTGAGGTTATTGTTGTCACAGTAGACAAACATCATCCACATATGGTTGCAAAGGTGTGCTATGAGATCGGAAACCGTCATGCACCACTGTTCTGGGGAGCAGAAGAGGGAACCTTTATCACTCCTTACAATGAACCGATGAAAGTGATGTTGGATAAACTTCACGGTGTTTCCACGGAGGTAAAAGAATCCAAACTGGATTTTGACAGAAGAATTTCAGCTTCCGTACATTCTCATACCCACTAGGAGGTACGTCTATGACAGAAGGAACAGCGAAATTTTTTCTGCTTCAGGTAAATGATGCATTATTTCCAATCGGCGGATATTCACACTCCTATGGTCTGGAAACCTATATCCAGAAGGGGATTGTCCACGATGAGGACAGTGCACAGGAATTTATCCACAAGCGTCTGAAATATAATTTTTCGTACAATGAATTTATGGCAGTGAGACTTGCCTTTGAATATGCCCTCAGAGAGGATCTGGAAGCAATTTCCCGTCTGGAAGAGATCATGGAAGCCGGGAAGATCCCGCGTGAGACAAGAGAGGCAAGCAGAAAACTGGGATCCAGATTTATCAAGACCCTGTCGGCACTGGAGTTTCCTGTACAGAACAGTATTTTTGATAAATACAGAGAGGCACGAAAGGGAAAAAACGTGCATCACGCGGTGGCCTATGGTGTCTTCTGTGGAGCAGCAGGAATCACCGAAAACGAAGCACTGGAACATTTTATCTATGCACAGACCTCTGCGATGGTCACAAACTGCGTAAAAACGATTCCATTAAGTCAGTCTTCCGGTCAGAAGCTCTTAAGTGGATGCTATCCGCTTCTGCAGGAACTGACAAAAAAAGTGACAGAACTAGGAGAAGAATGGCTCGGACTTTCAGAACCGGGATTTGATCTTCGCTGTATGCAGCATGAAGGTTTGTATTCAAGGATTTATATGTCCTGATACCACCAGGGATAAAATTTAGGGATAAAACTTCAAAAATGAGAGGATGAGGAAAAATGTCATATGTAAAAATTGGTGTGGCAGGACCGGTTGGTTCCGGTAAAACTGCCCTGATCGAATGTCTTACAAGACAGATGGCTTCTGAATACAGCATTGGCGTTATAACCAATGATATCTATACAAAGGAAGATGCGGAATTTTTAAGCAAAAACTCCGTTCTTCCGAGAGAAAGAATCACAGGTGTGGAAACCGGTGGCTGTCCTCATACTGCGATTCGTGAAGATGCTTCCATGAACCTGGAAGCAGTTGAGGAAATGATGGAAAAATTCCCGGATATTCAGATTCTGTTTATTGAAAGTGGAGGAGACAATCTTTCTGCAACCTTCAGTCCGGAACTGGTAGATGCGACGATTTTTGTTATTGATGTTGCAGAAGGTGACAAGATCCCGCGTAAAGGCGGTCCTGGAATCACCAAATCAGATCTTCTTGTCATCAATAAGATTGATCTTGCACCGTATGTCGGGGCTGATCTTTCTGTTATGGACAGGGATTCCAGAAAAATGCGCGGTGACAGACCATTTCTTTTTACCAATATCCGTGGACTGGACGGCACAGATGCCGTGATCGAATGGATCAAAAAAAATGTACTTCTGGAAGGATGTTAAAGAGTGACAGCAGAGAATAAATTTGGAAAGACATCGGAGGTAAGACTGGAAACAGAACTTAGAGACGGAAAAGCCGTATTGAGCGATGTGTTTTTTACAGCGCCTTTCAAGGTGATGCTTCCTTTTTATCTTCGAGAGGATTATATGCAGGTGATGATTCTTTCTGCATCGGCCGGAATCATGGAGGGGGATGTACAGAAATTCGATATTCATGTGAATCCCGGCACCAGTCTGGAATATCTGTCACAGGCATATGAAAAGATCCACAAAATGAAAGAGGGAATGGCAAGACGCGAAACCAAGATTGTTGTAGAGCCGGAGGCATTCCTGAAATATGCACCGCTTCCGACAATTCCATTTAGGGACTCGGCATTTGAGAACCATCTTGAAATAGAATTGAAGGAAAAAACTTCACGCCTTTTGTTTCAGGAGATTCTCTCATGTGGAAGAGCAGCCTGTGGAGAGACATTTGCCTACCGTTTTTATCACAATCATGTTGCAGTTCGTGAAGAAGGAAATCTGATCTATCTGGATAATACCAGATATGATCCGGAATTCTTTGAGATGAGCGGAATGGGGATGTATGAGGGATTTACCCATCTTCTGAACCTGGTCTTTTTTAATATCGAAAAATCAGAATCCTGGATTAGTGCGGTTCGGGAACTGCTGGACGAAACACCGGATGTAGAGGGAGGTGTCACCCGGATAGCAAGTGGAGATGCGGCGGTCCGTATCCTGGGAAGAGGGGCAGAACCTCTTCTTAAGATATCAGAAAAGATACAGGAAATGAACTGAATAAAGAAACCAGCAGAGGCAGCTGTTCTGGAGAAATCCGGAGCAGTTGTTTTTTGTTAGTTTTAAAAGAAGTAAAGAAAATATAATGTTGTTTTGTGTGGATTTAGTTTTTGAAATAAGTTGTTTTTTGCTGAGTTTTTGGAAAATCACCTTGACATCAGGATGCTTAAATAGTATAGTAGAAATACTAGGTAGAGAATATTTCGTGAAATTTTACGTATTATCTGAAAGTGAGGAACTGTCAATGGCAAATGAACATAACGATCAGATCAGAATCGTACAGGAAACGGTAGCTGGTAAGGAGATTACCTTTGCACATGTAATGGGTGGTCCGGCGCCTATCATATATCAGAAACTCGGACTGAATCCGCAGGTTGACTATCGTTCATCTGCAATTGGAATTATGAATATGACACCATCAGAGTCAGCGGTTATCGCATCTGACATTGCAGTAAAGAGTGGTAACGTATATCTTGGATTTGCAGATCGTTTCACAGGAACTATGATCATCACAGGGGAGATTTCCGATGTTATGTCAGCAATGACAGAGGTTGTGGATTATTTCCGTGATACTCTGGGCTATGTGGTCTGTAAGATTACCAAGAGATAGGAAGTAAGGCATGGAAGAACGAATAACGCGAGAGGAACTTCTTGAGAGACTTTTTCATGACGACTATGAGAATCTGAAGGGCAGAAAGCTGCGTATGACTCGAGTGCGGGTTCCTGGCAAGTCGATTGATTTTGCACATGTATTTACTCCTTCGGACTCAGTTGTTTATAAGAATCTTGCATTGGACATAGGCGTACATGAGGGCGAGGATCATACAGGACAGTCTATCGGCATCGTCCGTATGACACCATGGGAGGCTGTTGTGGTTGCTACAGATGTAGCGGTGAAGGCGGCAGATATTGAGGTCGGATTTATGGATCGTTTTGGTGGTGCACTTATTATATTGGGAGGATTGTCCCAGGTACTGACTGCAATAGAGGAAGTTGTGAGATTTTTCCGTGATGAGTTGAACTTTGATGTATGTGAGATCCACAAAAGCTGATACAGGACAGGATAAAAATGAAAAAAATTTTCTTGATGGGACGAAGTGAGGCAGGTAAGACTTCCCTGACACAGGCGTTGAAAGGCGAAGAGCTTCATTATCATAAAACCCAGTATACAAACTCAAATGAAGATACGATCGATTCCCCGGGAGAGTATGCGGAGTCTAAGCATTTCAGCGTTGGTCTTGCCTGTTTTTCCTTCGAGGCAGACGTGATCGCCATCGTGCAGGCTGCGAACGAACCTTTTAACCTTTTCAGTGACGGAAGCAGATGTTTCCTTTTGAGACCGTTGATTGGAATCATCACGAAGGTAGATTCACCGAATGCCAATCTTCCAATGGTACGTCAGTGGATGGAGAACATGGGATGTGAGCGGATCTTCGAGGTCAACAACGTGACGAGAGAGGGAATCGCAGAACTTTTGGATTACCTTAAGGATGATCTTCCGAAGATCACTCTTGAGCAGGCTAAGTTCAAGCAGAGTCTCGGTCTGAACGAATGGCAGCCGCTTCCGGAGGGGGTGGAATATCCGGAGAGCATTCGATAAGCTGGAAGAGATCAGAAACAGGAATCTTATGAATATATGAATTTATGCAGAGGGACATACAGGAATGTGTGTCTCTTTTTTGTTCTTTTTTCAGTTCATCGATATTATCTGGTAATGACGGATTGACAATTGGCGATGCAGCAGGTAAAAAGAAAAAAAGAGAATTAACGGAAAATCTGTTAGGAGAAGATTGCTTATGGATAAAAATATACAATATATTCTGGAAGTTGCCCGATGCGGTGGGATTACGAAAGCTGCTAATAAACTTTACATTACTCCTTCAGCACTGAGCAGATTTGTGCAGGCAAGAGAAAATGAGTTGAATGTTCTTTTGTTTCATCGGGTCGGGAAACGTTTTGTTCCGACAGAAGCCGGAAAATACTACATTCAGAAATGTCGGGAAATAGAACAGCTTCAACTGGAACTGAATCAGCAGATGCAGCATTTTGCCAATATCAGTAATAAAGTAATTCAGATAGGTGTACAGCCTTCATTTTCTACAGTAGTCCTGGATAAAGTCCTTCCTGTGTTCAGGAAGACTTATCCGGATATGAAAATAGTTCTTCAGGAATATTCGGCAACAAACCTTATGGAAATGCTTCGCAGACAGGAAGTGGATGTGATTCTTGCTACAACGGATAAAAGAAATTCTGACTATGAATATCAACTGGTAAAATCCTGCGAAACTGTTATTGCTGTAGAAAAGAATCATCCACTCATAACACAGGCTGTATTACGTGAAGGATTTCGATATCCGTGGATTGACCTGTCGAAATGTGCAGAAGAAGAAAACGTAATGCAGCTCCCGGGTACGACATTTCGTCAGGAAGCTGATGAACTTTATGCTCGTAATGAGTTAATTCCAAATATCGGTTATCAAATCAGCGGAACCCGCACAGGACTTGCCTGCGTTGCCTGCAATCAGGCAGTTATGATTACGCTGGATCATATGATCTTTAACAGCCTTTTTTCGGATAAGATTATTCCGCTTTCTATCGGTGAAGAGCCTTTGCATACAGAACTGAATCTGGTTTTTATGAAAGATACGGTTTTCCGAAAAGAAATTCAGAAATTGTATAAAATTATTTGCAAACAGATCAGAAAATTTTGAATAATATGAAAGATATATTGAAAAAAGCGAACTGTACTTTGAGTAAACCCTGAGATATGATTGTATTTATTGTTAAAATATTATCATATGCAAAGGAGAAAAGTATGACACCCTTACAAATTACCTTAGTGATCCTGCTGGTAACGATCATTGCTTTTGCGTCAGGTAAAATTCCGATTGCAGTTATTTCATCCGGAATCATGATCGCACTTATCCTGACAGGAGTCAGAACCCCCGAAGAAGCATTCAGCGGATTTGTTAACACAAATGTTGTTATGTTTGTTGCGATGTTTGTGATCGGTGCGGGACTTACCAAGACAAAGCTGATCGATCATGCACAGAATCTTGTTATCCGTTATAAAGAGAATCCACGTATGCTGATCCTGTTATCCTGTCTGGCTGCATCTCTTATGGCGTGTATCACAAATGCAACAGCAACTGCTGCCATTATGATTCCGCTTCTTGTTGGAATTGCCAATGATATTGGAACCAGCCGCAGTAAACTTCTTTTTCCGGCTATGGCATGTGCAAATGTTGCCACTTCCATGACTTTTCTGGGACAGGGTGCCAGTAATATGACATGGAATGATATCATGATGGAGGGTGGTGCACCGAATGCCCTGCATGTATGGGATTTTACCATTGCACGAATTCCACTGCTTGTTGTTGCGATTGCCTATATGGTCTTTGTAGGTCATAAACTGATGCCAGATATTGATAACAGCAAATTTAATGATACGGAACACGGGGCAGAAGTGTCTAAAAAGTTGAGCCCTTTTAAAGAAAAACTTGCTCTGATAATTGTTCTTGGAACGATTATTCTGATGCTTTTTGAAAATGTGATTGGCATAAAAATGTATCTTATTGCATGTATTGGAGCAGTTCTTCTGGTACTTACCGGAGTTCTTTCCGAAAAGGAAGCATTGAGTTCCATCCATCAGCCGACAATCTTTCTGTTTGCAGGGGTACTTTCTCTTTCGGATGCGATCAAGGTAACCGGTGCCGGTAATCTTGTAGCTGATCTGATGATTCGGATTCTTGGTGATACAGTAAATCCATATATTATGATGACTGTATTTTTTATGATTCCATTCTTGCTTACACAGGTAATGTCAAATCTTGCAACACTGACGATTTTTATTCCGCTGGTTACATCTGCCTGCCTTAAAATGGGGTTAGATCCACGAGCAGCAGTTGTTGGTGTACTCACTGCAAGCTGTATTTCAATTATGACACCTATGGCAGCACCATGTCAGATCATGATCATTGAACCAGGCGGATATACATTTAAAGACTATCTGAAATGCGGAACACCGCTGGCACTGATCCTTGCATTAATGACAATCTTTCTGATGCCGCTGATGTTTCCGTTTTATTAAAACACGGATTGTTTGGTAACTGTTCGCAGTAATATTGTTTCTCTAAAAGTCCATAAGTTTTTCCTATAGTACCATACGTATCAATGATTTGTTATTATCGAAAATATGTGGATATAATAAGTGCATCAAAGGAAACGCAAAGCAAAGAAGGAGGATACAGGCAATGCCAATGACAAAACCTGGAAAGTTTGACAGCAAAGGAGCATGGGACGGTTTTCGCGGAGAAATCTGGCAGGAAGAAATCAATGTTCGTGATTTCATTCAGAAAAACTATACACCATATGATGGAGATGAGAGTTTTCTGGCAGATGCGACTGAGAAAACTGAAAAATTATGGGACCATGTTCAGAAGCTGCAGAAAGAAGAGCGAGAAAAAGGCGGTGTTCTGGAGTGTGAAACAGAGGTTGTTTCCGGTCTGACCGCGTATGGACCTGGATATATCAGTGAAGAACTGAAAGACCTGGAGCAGATCGTAGGTTTACAGACAGACAAACCTCTGAAACGTGCATTCATGCCTTATGGTGGTATCCGCATGGCGGTTCAGGCTGCCGAGACTTACGGATATGAGATTAATCCGGAACTTAAAAAAATCTTTACAACTTATGTGACAACTCATAACGAGGCTGTTTTTGGTGCATACACTCCGGAAATGCGTCTTGCAAGAAAGACACACGTTGTAACAGGTCTTCCGGATACTTACGGACGCGGACGTATCGTAGGTGACTATCGTCGAGTGGCTCTTTACGGAATCGATCGTCTGATCGAGGCAAAAAAAGTAGCTCATTACCGTGCAGGCTGCGGAAACATGTACGATGATGTCATCCGTATGCGTGAGGAGATCAGCCAGCAGCTCAAAGCTCTCAATGAGATGAAGAAGATGGCTGAGATCTATGGATACGATATCTCCAGACCGGCAAAAAATGCCCGCGAAGCAGTTCAGTGGCTGTATTTCGGATATCTGGCAGCAGTCAAGACACAGAACGGAGCAGCAATGAGTGTCGGACGTATTTCCACATTCCTGGATATTTACATTCAGCGTGATATCGAAAAAGGAATCCTCACAGAAGATGAGGCACAGGAACTGATCGACCACATGACCATGAAGTTCAGAATGGTAAAATTCGCACGTATTCCGGAATACAACCAGTTATTCTCAGGTGACCCGACCTGGGTAACCCTGGAAGTTGGCGGAACAAGTCTGGACGGACGCCATATGGTAACAAAGACAGACTATCGTTTCCTTCATACTCTGGAAAACATGGGACCAAGCCCGGAACCGAACCTTACCGTTCTTTACAGCCCGAACCTTCCGAGAGCTTTCAAAGAATATGCGGCTAAGATCTCCGTTGATACAAGTTCCATCCAGTATGAGAATGACGAAGTTATGAAACCGGAATGGGGAGATGACTATTCTATCTGCTGCTGTGTTTCCGCAACAAAGACAGGTAAAGAGATCCAGCTCTTCGGTGCCCGTGCAAACCTTGCAAAAACACTGCTGTACGCATTCAATGGTGGTTTCGACGAGAAACACAGAATCCAGTGTGGACCGGCAATGGCAAAAATTACTTCTGAATATGCTGATTATGATGAAGTGGTTGAGAAATTTGACTGGTGGATGGACTGGCTCGCAGATATTTATGTAAACGTGCTCAACCTGATCCACTACATGCATGATAAATACTACTATGAAGCAGCAGAGATGGCTCTGATTGATAATGACTGTGAACGTTCTTTTGCAACAGGTATTGCAGGATTCTCACACGTTGTAGATTCCCTCAGTGCGATCAAATATGCCAAAGTTAAGATTATCCGTGACGAAGAAGGCATCACAAAAGACTTCGAGATTGAGGGAGACTTCCCACGCTACGGAAATGATGATCCGCGTGCAGATGAGATCGCAACCTGGCTTCTGCGTACCTTCTTTGACAAAATCCGCCGTCGTCACACATACCGTGACTCCAAACCGAGTACTTCTATCCTGACCATTACTTCCAATGTAGTATATGGAGAGGCTACAGGAGCTACACCGGACGGACGTAAAGCATATACTTCCTTTGCACCAGGAGCTTCACCGTCTTATGGCGCAGAGCAGAACGGACTTCTTGCTTCTCTGAACTCTGTTGCGAAGATTCCGTATCACTGGGCACTGGATGGCATTTCCAATACACAGACGATCAACCCGGATGCACTGGGACATGAAGAAAAAGAGCGCAAAGAAAATCTGGTAAACATTCTTGACGGATACTTCTCACAGGATGCTCATCATCTGAATGTCAATGTGTTTGGAACCGAGAAACTGATCGATGCAATGGAACATCCGGAAAAAGAAGAGTATCAGAACTTTACAATCCGTGTTTCTGGATACGCTGTTAAGTTTATTTCCCTGACAAAGAAACAGCAGCTTGATGTTATCGCACGTACCTGCCATAAGAGACTTTAATAAGGGAAGGATACAGATATGGCATTTGGATTTGGACCGCAGGAAATGCTGGACAGAGCACAGGTGCCAGACAAATGGCAGCTTACGCCACTTAAAAATTTCAAATCTCCCCGGGTTCGGGCGAGGATGTGGCGTACTGCTCTGGCAGTATTGATCACTGCCATAGTTTACGAATACCTCCTAAGCGAACGAAATCCGTGTTTTGCATTAATCGGTGCAGTCTACGCGGTAGGAAGCCAGTTTGAAGAGGGCTTCCACAACGGAATCAATCGGGTGATCGGTACTTTGGTTGGAGGTCTCCTGGTGATTCCTTTCTATGAATTGTATATCAGTCAGCCCTTCGGGGTTCCTGACTGGATATGGCTTGTTTCCGGTCTGTGTCTTGTGATCTGGTGCAATTTTGCACTGGGTGCAGACTCAGCGATTCAGCCTGGAAGTGTTATTTATTTTGTCGTGATCTATACAGTAGGTACGGAGCGGGTACTCCCATACACAATAGCCCGCATCCTTGATACTGGTGGAGGTGTGCTGATCACACTTCTGCTGTATGTGCTGTTTCCCTCAAAGCACGACAGAGAAAAAGGTGTTTCTTTACTAACCTTCTGGGCTGAAACAAAATATGCTTTTAAATCTTACATAAACAAAAACCGCACATCCCGAAAGAAAGAGCGTGAAAATTTCGGGGTGGAAGGTGAAAAATTTTCTACTATAATCTCTAAAATAAAAGATAGACATAAGTGATATTAAAAAATCCTGGAGCAGGTCTTCTGACCTGTTCCAGGATTTTTTGAATATGTGTGTATTATTAGGATATCATAGATAAGATCCAGATGCAGTAACATATATTATAGAAATATTGCAATTTTTAATGTTTGTACGAAACAGAGAAAGATGTTACATATCATCCTTCAGTACATCGTAGTCTCTTAAGACTTTCTCGATCACAGTTCCCTTGATGAAATGAAGTACTGGTTTCAGGATAAGGTTTGCTCCAGGAATGTCGAGCTCCAGTGGGGATTTGCCATCCATCAGTTTGACGCTGCTGCTTAAGAGCTCACGGATATCGTAAACGCTTCCCCATACTTCCGGTACACCACGGTCAACACCGAGAAGTCCGTAAACAGCTTCCATAGCGGTTCTGACAGAGTACTCTGTGGTGAATACTGTATCACGAGGTGTATCTGCGAACTGACCGAGGAAAGCGAAGTTTACACAGCCATCCGGGATTACGTCCGGACGGTCACCCTTGGCTCTTGGCATGAAGAATGCGGTGATATACGGCATCATGGTCGGTACGCACACTGCACTGTGTTCAGCAAGCTCATCGATCTGGTCTTCCGGAACACCAAGATGATACAGCCATTCTGCGGTGATCTCTTTACCGGTACAATCCTTCATAGGTTTCTTGATATAGTCTCCAGGTACGTCTGTGAACAGACCATAAACCCATACGCAGACTTTATCTTTGTCCTGATCCTTGAACTGTCCCTGACGGTTGATGGTCCAGCTTAAGAGCCACTTGGAATCCTGGCAGCTTACGATACCGCCGGTAACAACCTTGCCGGTACGAGGATCACGTTTGCAGATGTCGGTGATATATGGAATGATCTTGTCGTCAAGAGTTGTGACAGTTGCAGATTCCCAGTTGGTCTTGCTGATATCGGAGCAGAATTTTTCCGGATGTCCGAAGGACGGATCCTGCACTGCGATATTTTTCCAGAGGGACCAGCAGCCGCTTGTACGAACCTCGGCATCACCGTTTGGTGCATGGTTCTGATCGCCATAGATCGTGCCTTCTGTACAGCTTCCGTTGGTAACAAATACGAGGTCATTTTCGGTAAGGACAATGCCTTTTTCTACACCATTTACCTTGCATTCGATCGCAGAGGCAATCTTCTTGTCATCCTTGAAATCAAAGATAACATTGGTAACTTCTGTGTTGAACTGGAAATCAACACCAGCATCTTCCAGATATTTCTGCATAGGAAGAATCAGGGAATCATACTGATTATATTTGGTGAATTTCAGAGCACTGAAATCCGGAAGTCCGGCAATGTGATGGATGAAACGCTGGAAATAAAGCTTCATCTCCAGGGCACTGTGCCAGTTTTCAAATGCGAACATGGTTCTCCAGTACAGCCAGAAAGTGGAATCAAATACTTCGTCGTCGAAAACATCTTCGATGGTCTTATCGTAGAGGTCTTCGTCTTTTGTCATGAAGAGTTTCATGATTTCCATACAGCCTTTCTGGCTGAGGTTAAATTTACCATCTGTGTGAGCATCCTCTCCGCGGTTTACAGTCGCACGGCAGAGAGAATAGTTAGGGTCATGTTTGTTCAGCCAGTAATATTCATCCAGTACGGAAACAGCAGGTGTTTCAATGGAAGGAATACTGCGGAACAGATCCCAGAGACATTCGAAATGGTTTTCCATTTCACGTCCGCCTCTCATGACATAGCCGCGGGTCGGATCGAAGATGCCGTCGCAGGCACCGCCGGCAATGTCCATAGCCTCCAGAATGTGGATATGGGAGCCTGGCATCTGGGCATCACGAACGAGGAAGCAGGCAGCAGCGAGAGAAGCAAGACCGCTTCCTACGATATATGCGTGTTTGTCATCTACGCCTTCCGGTTTCTCCGGGCGGGCAAATGCCTCATAGTTACCGTTGGTATAGTAGATGCCTTTGCTGTTCTTTTCGTATTTGCCGCGTTCTGTATTGCGGTAATCAGCTCTTGCAGCTTCGGCTTTTTTTGCTTTGGTTTCTTTGATCTCCTTGTTTTCCTGAGAAGTCTTTGCAAGTATGGCAGCTGCTCCGGCTCCTGCTGCGAGTGCAACACCAAGTTTTAATCCTTTTTTAGACATATAAAAAACCACCTTTCATGTGTTTGTAATGATCTGTGAACGGTATTGTTTGTTTCTGTCTACATAGTATTGCCATTTTGGATAATTTTCAATTTACAAAAAAAGCGAAATGAGCAAAAACTTATCATTCTGTCGAATTTGTAAAGTTTTTGATGGAATTTGAGATATTTCCATGCAGAGTCGTACACATATCTGTACAGATAGAAGTGTAATCAGCCTTCATTCCCTGATGGATCCAGTCGAGCAGGATCCCGACAAAACTGTACTTATAAAAATCTGCAATGAAATTCTTCTGAGCTTCCGTGATGGAAGTCCCGACAGAGCGTTCCTCCACCACGCCCATGATCAGATCGTGGGTCAGACGAAAAAGGAAGTTTTCGATCTGTTCGCGGCTCAGAGAATTATAGGCATTCATAATAAAAGCTTTGTTTTCATAAACGGCCTCAAAAATCTGCAGAAGTCCTTCCTCCCAGGTGCTGTATGTCTTTTTACCCTGGAGAGCCCGTGTGGATTCTTCGAGGCAGGCCCATTCGACCAGATCATAGATGTCCTTAAAATGATAATAAAAAGTCATTCTGCTGATTCCACAGTCTGTAGTGAGATCGTTAATCGTAATTTTTGTCAGGGGTTTTTTGAGAAGAAGTCTTTTGAGGGATTCTTCCAGAGCATGTTTGGTTATATTGGACAAGTGCAATTCCTCCGTTTCTTTTTGTGGATATGTTATACGGCTGTAGCTTTTTTCTTTCATTATAAGTGCAAAACAGCGATGATACAAGCATGAGAAGAGGGCAGCGGTGTCTATTGAAAAAAATATCGAAAAACTGGGAAAAAACTGTTGACAGATGAAGAACGTTATAGTAGAATTACCCAATGTGACGTAGTGCGATGACTCCTGAGCCAAAGCCCCGGCAAAGGTGTTTTTTATCAGCGGTTTCGGACATTTCCGCAGTATATATTTGCACTGATCACCAGGAATTATATATGACATCACGGATGAACGTGATTAAACAAACTATCGTTGATAAATAACAGGAGGTAAAACCATGCAGACTTATATGGCTAATCCAGATAAAATCGAAAGAAAATGGTATGTAGTTGACGCTGAAGGCTGTACACTGGGCCGTCTGGCATCTGGTGTTGCAAGCGTATTAAGAGGAAAGAACAAACCTCAGTTTACACCACACGTAGATACAGGTGACTATGTGATCGTTGTTAACGCTGACAAGATCAAAGTTACAGGTAAGAAAATGGATCAGAAGATTTACTATCATCACTCCGACTATGTTGGTGGAATGAAAGAAACCACATTAAAAGAAATGATGGCTAAGAAACCGGAGAAGGTTATCGAGCTGGCTGTTAAAGGTATGCTTCCAAAAGGACCTCTGGGAAGAACCATGTACAAGAAACTTTTCGTTTATGCCGGACCAGAGCACAAGCATGAAGCTCAGAAACCGGAAACCTTAACATTTTAATAGGAGGTAGGAGACATTGGCTAGCGCAAAATTCTACGGAACAGGAAGAAGAAAGAAATCAATCGCAAGAGTTTACCTTACACCTGGTACAGGCAAAATCACAATCAATAAAAGAGATATCGATGAGTACTTCGGATTAGAGACTCTGAAAGTTATCGTTCGTCAGCCACTGGCTGCAACAGAAACAGATGGTAAATTTGACGTTCTCGTTAACGTTAAAGGTGGCGGATACACAGGACAGGCTGGTGCCATCAGACATGGTGTTGCAAGAGCCCTTCTTGAGGCAGACGCAGAGTACAGACCAGTTCTCAAAGCAGCTGGATTCCTTACTCGTGATCCACGTATGAAAGAACGTAAGAAATACGGTCTCAAAGCAGCTCGTAGAGCTCCGCAGTTCTCTAAACGATAATCTTCGGAACTCGGATTTACGTTCAAATCCTTGTTTTACAAGGGTTTGTGGAGTTGTCAGATGTGGTGAAAAGCGGTGGAATTTACTCAGTTCGCAACGCATTTGCAACACGTTTGCAACAAAAATATCTAAAAAATATAGGACACTTTTCGGTGATAGGCACTGGAGAGTGTCCTTTTTGTTATGCAGATTTTGTATCGGCAGTTACGCTGTCCTCATTTTCTAAGGTTTTGTTAATTGCGTCTACAAGAACCTGCATATCTAAGTGAGTATAAACTTTTTCTGTCAAAGTCATAGCACCGGAGTGCCCCACAATTTTCTTGATTGTTGTATCCTGAACACCAGCTTCCGATAACATGGAAATACAGGTATGCCGGGTACAATGTGGTGTACGGTCAATTCCAATCTGTTCCATAAGAGGAGTCCAATAGCTGTCATAGTAATTGCGATAAAGAAATCTTTTGCCATCCTCTGTATGAAGAAGATATTCGCAATCAGGACAAGAATTATACCAGTCTTTATAGTAAGGCAGGAGCTTATCAGCAATCGGAACTTTTCGGATTCCGTTTTCTGTTTTGCTGTCAATTACATCAAAATACTGTTCTTCCAAATGCACATTTTCTTTCTTCAAATCAAGAAATTCGGAGATACGTGTGCCATTATAGAGCAGCATGAGGATGATCTGATAGTATTTGTCCTCTTTCATTGTCCAGACTTTTGCAACTTCTTCTTTCGTGAATTTTGTACGTGTATGCTTGTTTGGATTACGGTCTTTGTATTGGGCGATTTCAACAAAAGTAGAATAATCTTTGTTGCAGATGTCATTCTTCAATGCAAATTCATATAACTGGTTGAACAGGATTTTGATTTTCTTCAATGTGGGAAAATTCTTTCCGCAGGTGTCAATAACCTGTTGTAAGTCTGCCAGTTTTAAATCTTTAAAAACTCGGTTGTAAAGAATGCCACATGTTTTGTAAGATGCCTTGTATCCTTTGATATTGCTTTCGGATACCGTAGGAAATTTTTTCTTAGACCATTCCTCATACACTTCATCAAAAGTCATTTTGGCTGCCTTCGTATCATAAGGATTCCGATTATAATCAGCTAGCATTTGCAATCCCTCTGTTTTTGTGGCGGCATATCCAATAATGATATATTCATTTACTTTCTTTTCTTTGACTGGATCAATGCGATAGCCTGTGGTTTTACGAACCATCCAAGGTTTTCTTCTTTTTCCAGATAGTTTTACTACACTTCCGTAGCCGTTCGGTAATTTCATATTCTAAAAATCCTCCTTAAAAATTAGGACTCTTTTTTACCGTACCGCTCGTTCATAATTTTTTGAAATCTTTGGATTCGTTCTTCATTTGAGATTTCTTCCGTTTCTTTTTCGGTCAGTTTTGCATTTGCGTAATAAGCAAGCGTTTTATCCTGCCACTTCTGATAAGATTCGAGACTTGTCTGATAGTCCTTGACTTCATTTCGTTTATCCTCAAATTCTTCCAAGAATAGACAGAGATCCTGATTTAACTCCGTAGAAACATCTTTGCCATTAAAAGTAATAGCACATTCCCATCCATCATAATGTGGCGGGCGTTTGACTTCGATATTGAAGCCAAGCTCCTTTATCTTATCTAACTGAAATAAGAAATTCATAATATCAGAAAGATTTTCTAAAGGTTTTCTCTCAGCATCATACCCTATAAGATATGTGGATTCGCAGCCTAAAACTTTTGCGATTTCATTGAGCATAGCAATGGAAACTTCGATTTCTCCACTTTCATATTTTTGGATTGTGCGAAGCGATTTCCCCAACAAATTTGCAAGCTCTGTTTGGTTGATACCTTTTTCTTTTCGAGCAGTACGGATTCTAAGTCCGATTTGATTGTTATGTAACTTCTCATTACTCATCATTATTCACCTCACGCTTATCATACCATAGAAAAATACGAATTACAAGTACATATTTATATAAAATAGTATTGACATGCGCAGAATAAGTGCATATAATAAAAATACGCATTAAAAGTGCATATTAAAAAAGAAAGGAGAAATAAAATGAAGATAAACGTATTTAAAATGCAGATTTTGATGGGAGAAAGAGGATTAACAATTAAGAAATTGGCTGAGTTAAGTGGAGTGTCAAGGCAGACGATTTCCTGCATTATATCAGGAAAGGGCTGTACACCGCAGGTAGCATATAAAATTGCTACAGCTTTAGATCAAGAACTTAGTCAGATTGTAAAGGAGGATGTGGAAAATGGATAAAAGATTATATGTAGAATTGCCGCCATTTACGGGAAGAAATGTGCCGATTACGGAAATTGCAAAAGCAATCGGAAAAGATGCTCATTACGTTCGTATCGGAATACAGCAGGGAATTTTGAAATTTGGAGTGGCAATGAAGATGGGCGATTCCAATGAATTCAGTTATTACTGTTCTGATCGTAAAGTATGGGAGGAAACTGGATATTTCAATGGAGAGGCAAAAAAGCAGGGAAAAGAAAAAGCCCTTGCGTAACACAAGGACAACTTCTCAGAGCTTTTGATAACTCTATCTCGCAAATTCAGTATATCAAAGGCTCTGAGAGAACACAACGAAAATTTTAAAGGAGTCGAATTGAATATTTTTCAAGCAGTAAAAGAAAGCGTAACTGCAAGGCAGGCTGCCGAACAGTACGGATTAAAAATAAGTAGAAATGGGATGGTCTGTTGCCCCTTTCATGATGACAGGCATCCCAGTATGAAAGTAGACAAAGGCTTTTGCTGTTTTGCCTGTGGTGCGAAAGGGGATGTGATCACATTTGTGGCAGATTTCTTTCATCTTGCACCATTTGAAGCAGCAAAGAAACTGGCAGAAGATTTTCATATACCTATTTTCACAGATAACGCAAAGAAAAGGAATGGCAGTAAGAAAAAAGAAAAACCGAAAAGAACATTTTACCAGACCGAAAAGAAATTTGAAGAATGGGAACGGGAAAGTATCCGCATTTTATCGGATTATCTTCATTTGCTGGAAGAATGGAAAATAAGATATGCACCAAAAACACCAGAGGAAGAATGGAAAGCAGAATTTATAGAAGCCTGTCAGCAGATAGAAAAGATAAGTTACTATCTGGATTTACTGGTGTTTGGAGAGTTACAGGACAGAATTGAATTTTTATTGGATAGTGGGAAGGATGTGAAAAGAATTGAAGAACGAATGGAAGAATATAGACGAAACAACAAGGAACAGACTGGAAGAAGCATTGGATCAGAGGGAAATGAACTCTAAGCCGTACTCTCAGGAATGGTTTGAGGATGGGCAGATTGATGAAGTAGCATTTTGTGAAAATTTCCTGCAAAGAATACCATTGAAGTGTATCAACGGTATCTTTTTCAGTTATGATGGAATGCTACCAGACAGCGAAGTAGAAAAAGAAATTTACAGAATGGTAAAACCGGTTCTTACGAAAGGAATTTCCAAGAAAGTAAAACAGCTTTTGGAGGTTCTAAAACTGGAAGCCTATTCCGAAGAACTTCCGGTGCAAATGGATCGCATCCATGTGAATAATGGAACTTATTTTTTGAATGGAGATTTTACAGAAAATAAGGAGTTTTGCCTGAACCGCTTGCCTGTAAATTATGAAATGAAAGAAACAAAGCCGGAACGGTGGATGAAATTCCTTTCAGAACTGCTGGAGGAAGATGATATTCCTACCTTGCAGGAATATATGGGATATTGTTTAATTCCATCCAACAAGGCACAGAAGTTATTGATTATCTTAGGAAAAGGCGGGGAGGGAAAATCCCGTATTGGTCTGGTCATGAGAAAAATTCTCGGAACGAATATGAATGTAAGTAATATTCAAAAGGTAGAGCATAACCGTTTTGCAAGGGCAGATTTGGAATACCGACTTTTGATGGTGGATGATGATATGAAACTGGAAGCATTGAAAGACACCAACTACATTAAAACCATAGTCACTCTGGAGGATAAGATGGATTTGGAAAGGAAGTCAAAGCAGAGCGTACAGGGGAATTTATATGTCAGGTTTCTTTGCTTTGGAAACGGAAGTCTGAGTGCCTTACATGATCGTTCCTATGGATTTTACCGCAGACAGATTATCCTTACGGTCAAAGATGTGCCGCCGGACAGAGTAGATGATCCCTATCTGATTGAGAAACTGCAAAGAGAAGCAGACGATATTTTCCTTTGGTGTCTGGAGGGATTGAAAAGATTACTGAAAAACAAATACCGCTTTACCATCAGCGAATGTGCAAAGAAAAATCTACACGAAGCTATGGAATCCGGGAATAACATTATCGCTTTTATGCAGTCATCAGGGTATATCCGTTTGGAAGAAAATACAACAGCGACTTCTAAGAATCTTTATCAAGCATACTGCCGTTGGTGTGAGGATAATACGGAAAAACCTATGAGTGCAAAAAGTTTTTCGGGATACTTAAAAGAAAATGAAAAGAAATATCACATTCATTATTCTACGAATATTCCCTCAGACAATGGAAAAAATGCCAGAGGATTTCAGGGAATCCATACACAGATACGCATAGATAGCTACCGCTGATACAGATGAGATATAGATAAAAAAGAATTTTCCAAAGAAGCGTATAAGCGTATATCTTTAGGAAAATCAAGGGATTACAGGTTTCTGAAAAGTGTGGAAAATACGTTTATACGCTTATACGTGTAATTTTTGAATTTATTATATTTTTTAGCAGAAGGGAGTGTTGCAGAAGTTAAAGCAACCCAGATATGGGCAAATCAAAAGGGCGGATACGCCTATAAATGAAATCGTAAGTCTGAGCAATAATCAGATTATGTAATACAAAAACAGCCCTCGGCGATTGAGAGCGAAATACACCCATCGCACAAACCTACGGTTTATACTCTGTGTATTTCGCCCTGCCGGGAGCAAACCGCCGACAGGCGGATAGGTTCGTAAACAGGTGCCTATGCACCTACTCACAATAAAGTCGGCGAGAGCCGAGGAAGGAGGATGCTTATAGGCAGACATTCATTTATCAGACAAAGCAAGCTGTCCGATGTGGCAGGAAGGATTGATTATATCTCCAATCCGAAACGGCAGGAATATCTCTATGCGACCTATCAGACAGAAGGAGTAACACCGAAGTTTTGGAAAAATCTTGCAAGAGAAAATCAGTTGGATTTTAAGGCGAGTGGTTCAGCAGGGAAATGTATTGAAGGGCGTGAGTTTATCATAGCGCTTCCTGAAAGTTTTGTTCAGTATAGGGCAGATGATGTGGTAGGGATTTTTACGGAGACTTTCCATAAAAGATATGGTGTGGAGTGTACAGCTGCCCTTCATCACAACAAGGCAAAGACGAATTATCATATCCATCTGGTATTCAGTGAACGGAAAATGTTAGAACAATCCGAAGTAAAGATTGCTACCCGAAATATGTTTTATGATGAGCAGGGAAAGCATAGACGCACAAAGAAAGAGGTTTTGGACGAGCAGGGTAATCTTCGGGCGGGGTGCAGTATTATCCCCAAAGGGGAAGTTTATGAGAGCCATATCTTCACAAAAAAGAATGAATGGTTTAAGAACAAAGCCTTTACCAAAGAAGTCAAGGAACTGTTTACCGATACGATCAACCGATATGTAAAAGAAGAATCAGAAAAACTGTCCGTATTCCAACAGGGCAGCGTATATCTGGCAACCAAGAAAATCGGAAAGAACAATCCGAAAGCGGAGGAGATAAAGGCGGATAATGCGGCAAGGCAGGAATGGAATCGGACAGTTGATGTGGCATTAGTTGAGGGCGTTCCTGAAGAAGATATTTTGAAGATCAAGCAGGAAAAAATCACAGACAAAACGCTGCAATCTATCAGGGCACACGGTTGGCTGCCGGATATGTTTCGTCAGATTATCCGAGGTGCGAAAGACTTTTTGCAGGAAGTAATTTTCAAATTTAAACTACCGCCTAAACCTGTACCAAAGATTGATTTGCAGGAATGGAAAGATATGCAGAAGCTCATGTATGAATTGCAGAGACAGTCAATAGAGATAAAACGCACACAGCAGGATATTTCTTCTTTGAAAAAGCAACTGTCAGAGTTACGAGGACTATTTAAAGGCAAAGAGCGAAAATCTCTGGAAGGGCGAATTGAACTGTTAGAGGATTTGGAAAAGCGTCTGCACAAGAGTTTGGAACAGATAGTAAAGCGGGAAGGCTATCCCAATGTGCAAGCCTTTCAGAAGGTTTATAACAAGGCAGAAGAATTGATTATAGAATACAACGAAGAACTAAGGGCATGGAAAAATCAGACGGAACAGAAGAAAGAGAAACCATTAGAACAGCCGAAAAAAGCGAGCGTACTGGAAAAGCTACACCGCTATCAGCAGGAAGGCAGACAGCAGCCGAAACGGTCAGTTAAGAAAAAATCTATGGATAGAGAACGATAAGAAAAGGGATTATAATAATTGCAGCAGGTAAAATACGTTATTGTTTGAATGGATATGAAATTTAACATTGTAATCAATATAAAATGTCACATGAATAGTTAAACACATGTAATAGATAAAAGTTGTTAAAAAATTGTTTTTTCCATGATAAGATATACTAACTAAGGAGGAACGAATTATGGAACAGAGTATTTTAATTGTAGATGACGAAAAAGATATTGTATCAATGTTAAATCAATATTTTTACAAGATTGGTTATGTAGTGTATACAGCAATTAACGGAAAAGAAGCATTAAATGCAATTACTAAAAACCCCGATATTATTCTGTTGGATATAAATATGCCAGATATGAATGGCTTTACAGTTTGTGAGTCGATTAGAAATTATGTTTCCTGTCCTATTATTTTTTTAACAGCTCGTGTTGAGGACTGTGATAAAATCAAGGGGTTTGCTGTCGGTGCTGACGACTATGTTGTAAAGCCTTTCTCTATTGATGAATTAGAAGCTAGAGTTGCTGCCCATTTGCGGAGAGAGAAAAGACATAGTTCGTCTGCAATAGTACAGTTCGATAAAAGTATAGTAATTGATTATTCATCACGAACGGTTTTTTATAAAAATGCTGAAATAAACTTTACGAAGAAAGAATTTGATATAATTGAATTTCTTTCACAAAACAAAGGTATTGTTTTCGACCGTGAAACAATCTATGAAAAAGTATGGGGGCTAGATGGTTGTGGTGACAATTCTGTTGTTACGGAACATATACGACGGATAAGAACAAAATTTCTTTCTATGAGTGATAATCCTTATATAGAAACTGTTTGGGGGTGCGGATATAAGTGGGAAAAGTAATGGGAAAAAAATTAGTATACTATATTGATAACCGAAGTATTAAAATTTCATTTATTCTTTACGCACTCATTTCTTTAGTAGTTGGTATTACTATAAGTGTTACTGCCATTGCTCTTGTTGATAATTATAGAATAAATCTTAACTATAAATATGAGGACATGACAACAAGATATGATATACCTGAAAATGGTTCATTTATAGCAAAATACAATAATGACCAGACAGAGTATACAATATATAATGCGAGCCAAAAGAAAGTATGTAGTTTTATTGTAGACTATCAAAAAGAACGCCCGGTACAAGAATATGTTTATCCAAATCATGTTTCTTATATCGAGGTCTCACCAAACTTTACCAAACAAGATAGAATTATAGATACTACTTTAGGCATGATAAATATTGCTACTATTCCTGTTATTCTTTCATTCAGTATGATGCTTTGCGTAACTATTTTTATAAAACGAAAATTGGCAAGACCAATAAAGTTACTAACTAATGCTTATAGCAAAATCGAAAACAAAGAATTGGACTTTACTTTGTATTACCCCTATAAAGACGAAATGGGTAAGCTGTGTCTTGCATTTGAAAAAATGAAAAATTGTTTATATCAAAACAATCAAAAAATGATACGACAGTTTGCTGAACAAAGACGATTAAATGCTGCTTTTTCGCATGATTTGCGTACTCCCTTAACACTACTTAAAGGGCATACTACAATGTTGTTATCATTTATTCCAAAAGGATTAGTTTCCCAGCAAGAGGTAATTGATGAATTATCAACAATGCGTAAGAATGTGGAACGACTTGAAAAATACGTTAATGCCATGACGAATCTATACCGATTAGAAGATATAGAAATCAAAAAAGAGACTATAAACTTTAACTTACTATTAAAATCTTTGTCAGATACAACAGAACTGCTTTGTACGGACATAAAATACTCTATTAAGACAAACTGTAATAATAACGAAAACCTATTTATCAATCTTGATATTGTTGTACAGATTTATGAAAATTTATTATCTAATAGTATTAGATATGCTAATTCAATGATAGATATTGACATTAGTATGAAAAAACAATATTTATTGATTTCTGTCTCTGATGATGGCTGCGGTTTTAAGGATAGTGATATAGAGCGTGTGACATTACCGTTTTACAAATCATCGCAAGACACTACGACTGAACATTTGGGTTTAGGATTAAATATTTGTAAAATATTGTGTGAAAGGCATGGAGGTACATTGAAAATTGCGAATAATGATAAGGGTGGAGCGTGTGTTACAGCTTGGATAAAAATCATAGATGTTGATGAAAAATAGATATTTGTTTCATATAATTGGACTGAACATTTATCGAGGAGGTTTTAAAAATGAAAAAATGTATCTGCATAATTTTAGTAATAGTCGTAAGCATTTTATCTGGGTGCAATTCATCACAAAATGAGGAAAATGTATTTCCACAAAATTTAAAAGAATATTACGAGGTTTCGCCTTATGAAAATGAAGAAGAAATCAATTCTTTATCAGATGTTGAAATTACGTTAGATAAAAAATGGGATTTTAACTTAGAGAATGCGACATTTTTTATCGAAAACAACTCTGATAAAGAATACCATTGTTCAGAATCTTATTTTGAAATCGAAACAGAAGAATCAGATGTATGGTATCAATTAACTCAACTTTCTGATCCGTCAAAAAACAATGAAGATGATGTTATTATAAAACCATCAGAAAGATTGAGGTTAGCATATGATATTTCTTCGTTTTATGGTGAACTTCCATCAGGGCATTATCGGATAATTATAAGTGTTTCTTATTTTGAATCTCCAAAAGATTGGGATTATGACACATATTATTTGGCATGTGAGTTTACAATAAAATAGCATATTAGAGTGGAAACAAATGATAACAAAAAATGGATATACTGCCCTAAATGTAAACAAGAAAACCTAATCAATGTAAGGCAACAACAAATAATTGTTATAGAGCCAAACGCTAAAACGTAGAGCCGATAATACTAAGAATGGTCATTTTTCTTGGATTATCGGCTTATTTTATTGAGTTTGAATGTTGCGAGAAAAAAAGATACACTTTTGTACTTTTAGTCATCTCCCTCTTTGATAATTTAGAGGTGTTCTGAGGAGCAATGAGAAGTCCTGCGTTTGTAACGTGTTTGCAACACCACATTTCAAGAATCTAGTAAAATCAAGCGTTCCCAGTTCTGCAAACGATAATTTCAATCGAATACAGAAAACTATTAAAACCTCGGAAAGCCTTGATTTTCCGGGGTTTTTCTTATGTCTGGAATTCTGGAAATTTTCAAAAAAAGTGGTGGATTTTGAAGCGTAGCACATTGAAAAAATATATTGAGATATTGCAAACAAAAAATGCATATGATATAATTGCCATAGGCAAAAGAGATTATAAGTCCATGCGGACAAAAGAGTGAAAGCCCTCGAAGTTGCAGCTTCTTGGGCTTTCTTCTTATTTTATTATAGTGGATAAGAAACCACTAGGTTAGAGCTGTCCTACTTGCCGCCATCTAGCCATTTGCGAACATAGTAGGCAATTATGCTTGCCGTACAGGAGACAAGAAACGAGATTATAATATCCATGCGGTTCACCTCCTCCCGTTGCCGGGTATCGGTTGGACAACATAAGCATTATATCATAGAACAATGCGCACGAGAATATCGGACTTCAGATAAGTGAAAATTGTCAATGCAACTAATACTTCCCTTTGGGGCGGAGATGGTTATAACCTTTATCTGGAAATGATTGCATCCAAGATAGTGGCGTATAAGGAGTGGATTTACAAATTTCCACTTGACCTTTGTGGCATTTTGCGGTATAGTTCTCTACACTTTTCAAAGTAAGGAGCGAGAATTATGACTTTTTATCAGGAACTTCAGCTGAGCTCGGCCGGGTCGAAGCAGCTGATCAAAAACACCACAGATCCAAAAGAAAAACGAAGACATATTCTGATCTATAATTTCAAAGTTTACCTTGTGATGGCATTTTGCGTCGCAGTAGTTTCTCTGTACAGTAAGCTGACCGGAAGTGCAAACAGTGTTGTAGGAGTTACCGTGCTGCTCGCAGTTCTTGTTCTCAGACAGGCAGATTTTGGAATCAGGACCTCACATGGACTGCTTTCCATAGCAGGCATCTACGGGATTTTAATGATTGCGCCGAGAGTTTCCAATATGCTGTCACCGTTGCCGGCATTTGTTGTAAATGTGGCCGCAATCCTTCTTTTGATGATCCTGGGATGCCATAATGTGATCATGTATAACCATTCTACCTTTGTTCTTGGATATCTGCTGCTGCTTGGTTACGATGTGACAGGAGCAGAATATATCAGGCGAGTAGAAGGGCTTGCAGTGGGAATGATCCTGTGTATGATCATTTTTTACAAAAACCAGAAAAACCGTCCGTACAGAAGAACCTTTCTGGATCTGTTTCGTGAATTTGACCTGCATTCTGCGCGGGGCAGATGGTATCTTAAACTGACTCTTATTGTTTCCAGTGCGATGCTCTTTATGAATCTTCTTGGACTGCCGAGAGCAATGTGGGCAGGAATTGCCTGTATGTCTGTATGTCTTCCGTTTACGGAAGACTGTATGGGACGTGTCGGAAAGAGAGGAATGTTCAACATCGTGGGATGTGCCCTGTTTGTTGTACTGTACCTGATTCTTCCGGAATCCATGTATCCGTATATTGGAATGATCGGGGGAATTGGTGTCGGATATTCAGCAGGTTATGCATGGCAGACAGCGTTCAATACGTTTGGTGCACTGTCCATTGCGGCGGGATTATTCGGAATGCCGGCGGCAGTAGCACTTCGTATCGGAGCCAATGTATTTGGTGCTGTCTATACGATCATCTGCAACAAGACGATCGACAGGCTTGCAGCCATGCAGTCTGTAAGAAAAGAGGCCAGAGCCTGAAGAATTTGTATATGTCCAAAATGACAGGAAAAATATGTTTTTTCTTGACATGGATATACACAATTGATAAAATATTTGCGAATGTAGATTGAAGCGGTGCTGATTTGATCTGAATCAGCACCGTAATTTATTATGAGGAGGAAACAGAGAGATGTTAAAAGTCTGGATTGCAGGTGCAAATGGACAGATTGGCCGTGCACTGAATGACATGCTTGATCCGATGGAAATCGAGGCTCTGAATACAGATATTGATGAGCTGGACATTACCGATACGGATGAAGTCCTTAATTTCGGTACGATCAACCGCCCGGATGTGATCATCAACTGTACAGGTATCACAAATACGGATGAATGTGAAAAAAATCCGGAACACGCATATCGTGTCAACGCACTTGGCGCAAGAAACTTAAGTATCGTAGCCCGTAAATGTGGCTCAAAGATCGTACAGATTTCCACAGACGATGTGTTTGACGGAAAGAGTAAGAAACCTTATACGGAATTTGATGATACAAATCCGCTGACTGTTTATGGAAGATCCAAGAGAGCCGGTGAGAATTATGTCAAAGAATTTACACATAAGCACTTTATCATCCGAAGCAACTGGGTGTATGGCCATAAAGGCAATAACTTTGTAAACCGTGTTCTGGAAGCGGCAGATAAGGGAACCCCGTTATCCGTTGCATCTGATCAGTTTGGATCTCCGACAAGCGCAGAGGATCTGGCAAAGATGATCCTGTATCTGATCAGCACCAACGAGTATGGAACCTACCATGTGACCTGCACAGGAGTATGCAGCCGATATGAGTTTGCACAGGAAATTCTGAAGCTTGCAGGAAAAAGTATGAAGCTTAAAGCCGTTCCAACGGAACAGTCAGATCTTTCTTCTGTAAGACCTCCGTATGCAGTTTTGGATAACTTTATCCTTCGTATTATTGAAATGTACAATATGCCTGACTGGAAAGAGTCACTGAAGGTATACATGGATGAAAGAACGGAGGACTGAGATGAAAGAAAAAAACGTAAAAACAAAAACTCCGAACAAAAAGGCACTTGGCCTGACTACCAAGATCTTTATTGCCCTGCTTGCAGGTGCAATCCTGGGTATTGTACTCTGCTATCTGGTTCCGGACAGCAGCTTTAAGAAAGATGTGATTGTAGAAGGTATTCTGTATGTGATCGGACAGGGCTTTATCCGTCTGATGAAGATGCTGGTTGTACCGCTGGTATTCTGCTCTCTGGTCTGCGGAAGTATGGCGATAGGAGATACCAAGAAGCTTGGAACTGTTGGTGTAAGAACACTGGTATTTTATCTGTTTACGACAGCACTGGCAGTTGTTGTCGCACTTTCTGTAGGTAATCTGATTAATCCTGGCGTTGGACTCGATATGAGTGCGATCCAGACCTCCGCAGCTTCTGTGGAGACGATGGAGGCTACATCTCTGACAGATACGATCCTGAATATCATTCCGGATAATCCGATCAATTCTCTGGCAAGCGGAACCATGCTGCAGGTAATTGTATTTGCACTGATCATTGGTGTGATCCTTGCAAAGATGGGAGAACGTGCCGAGACAGTAGCAAACTTTTTCAGTCAGTTCAATGATATTATGATGGAAATGACCATGATGATCATGAGCCTTGCTCCGATCGGAGTTTTCTGTCTGATCAGCCGTACTTTTGCCAATATTGGTTTCAGTGCTTTTATTCCGCTGGCAAAATATATGATTGGTGTACTGCTTGCACTGGCAATCCAGTGTTTTGGCGTATATCAGATTCTGTTGAAGATATTTACAGGGCTGAATCCGATCCGATTTATCAAGAAGTTCTTCCCGGTTATGGCATTCGCATTCTCAACAGCGACATCCAATGCGACCATTCCGCTTTCTATTGATACACTTTCCAAGAAAATCGGTGTATCAAAGAAGATTTCTTCCTTTACCATTCCGCTTGGTGCGACCATCAATATGGATGGTACCTCCATCATGCAGGGTGTTGCGGTTGTGTTTGCGGCACAGGCATTTGGTATTCATCTGACACCGATGGATTACGTGACCGTTGTCGGAACAGCAACCCTCGCTTCTATCGGTACAGCAGGTGTTCCAAGTGTTGGTCTTGTAACACTGACCATGGTATTTAATTCTGTCGGACTTCCGGTTGAAGCCATCGGTCTGATCATGGGTATCGACCGAATTCTTGATATGACAAGAACAGCAGTCAACATCACAGGTGATGCGGTCTGCACAACGATCGTTGCTCATCAGAATGGTGCACTCGATAAGAAAGTATTTAACGAAACTGAATAAAAAGATCAATATACAGAAAACGGCTGTACGCAAAAGTATGGTCGTTTTTTCTGTCTCAATATAAGAGATGCAAAACAGGTTGCATTTGCTGTCGGGCTTCGGCTATAATACGAGATATCAGTATGAATGAAAGAGAGAATGAACTATGAGCATATTAAATGTAGAACATCTGACACATGGGTTTGGCGACAGGGCCATTTTTGCAGATGTTTCTTTCAGACTCCTGAAAGGAGAGCATATCGGACTTGTTGGGGCCAACGGCGAAGGTAAGTCTACTTTTATGAGTATTGTTACAGGGAAACTGATGCCGGATGAGGGCAAGGTAGAATGGGCAAAGAATGTTCATGCAGGATATCTGGATCAGCATGCTGTCCTTGAGAAAGGGATGACGATCCAGGAAGTTCTGAAATCTGCGTTTGACCCGCTTCTTCAGAAAGAGCAGAGGATGAATGAAATCTGTGACCTTTTGGGCAGTGCAGATGAAGAAGAGATGAATACACTTATGGAAGAACTCGGGACGATCCAGGATGAACTGACACTGCATGATTTTTATGTGATCGATGCAAAAGTAGAGGAGGTTGCCAGAGCACTTGGGCTTCTGGATCTGGGACTTGAACGGGATGTGACAGACTTGAGCGGTGGTCAGAGGACCAAGGTGCTCCTCGGCAAGCTGCTGTTGGAGAAACCGGATATTCTTCTTCTGGATGAGCCAACCAATTATCTCGACGAAGAGCATATCGCATGGCTGAAACGTTATCTTCTCGATTATGAGAACGCTTTTATTCTTATTTCTCATGACATTCCATTTCTAAATGAGGTGGTCAACATCATCTATCATATGGAAAACCAGGAACTGAACCGTTATGTGGGTGATTATGATCATTTCCAGGAGGTCTATGCAGTGAAGAAAGCACAGCTTGAGGCTGCGTACCGCCGTCAGCAGCAGGAGATCAGTGAACTGAAGGATTTTGTGGCGAGAAACAAGGCCCGTGTATCTACAAGAAATATGGCAATGTCCAGGCAGAAAAAGCTGGACAAGATGGATGTGATCGAACTGGCGGCGGAGAAGCCGAAGCCGGAATTCCATTTCCGCTATGGACGTACCCCGGGTAAGCTGCTTTTTGAGACGCATGATCTGGTGATCGGCTATGATGAGCCATTATCAAAACCTCTGAACTTCACCATGGAACGCGGACAGAAGATCGCTCTGGTCGGAACCAACGGAATTGGAAAAACAACACTGCTCAAGAGTATCCTGGGACTGATCCCGTCACTCAAGGGAAGCTGTGAGAGAGGAGAAAATCTCCAGCTCGGATATTTTGAGCAGGAGGTCAAGGGAGATAATAAGACTACCTGTATCGAGGAATTGTGGCAGGAATTCCCGTCCTATACACAGTATGAAGTACGTTCAGCACTTGCAAAATGCGGTCTTACCACGAAGCATATTGAGAGTCAGGTACGGGTACTGAGCGGTGGAGAACAGGCAAAGGTCCGTCTCTGCAAGCTGGTTAATCGAGATACCAATGTTCTTCTTCTGGATGAGCCGACAAACCATCTGGATGTGGACGCAAAGGAAGCATTAAAAAGTGCACTCCGGGAATACAGAGGAAGTATTCTTCTGATCTGCCATGAACCGGAATTTTATCAGGATGTGGTAAATGAAGTCTGGGATATGAGCAAATGGACCACAAAGGTTTTTTAAACGTAAGTTCATTATAAATAAAAATGAATGTACGGATAAAAGGACATGACAGGGCATATATCCTCATGATAAGCTAAAACTGTAGTTGTTCAACAGAGCATTATATTATGGAGGGTTTATGAATAAAAATGTAAATCACAGGATACGGAAGCACTTTAATGAGTGGATCTACAATGCTGCACGTTATACAGAGATTGTGCTTTCCATTGTCATTCTGATCGTAATCGCACTGGCCGGTGTCCGGCTGATCTACGAACTCACAGAGATACCCATTATGGATATGGATATCGACTTTTTTACACAGTTTCTTGCAAATGCACTGTCGCTGGTAGTCGGAGTTGAGTTTGTCAAGATGCTCTGTCAGCATTCGGCACAGACGGTGGTTGAGGTCCTGATGTTTGCGACGGCGAGACAGATGGTGGTAGAGCATATGAAAACGACACAGACACTGATCGGTGTCATCGCTATTGCCATCCTCTTTGCCATCAGGAAGTTTCTGATGACAGAGGACAGCGATATGGCTCATTCACCATTTAAGAAATGCGATGAAGAAGAGCAGGATTAGGATTTTCCTTTGCTCAGAGTGCTGTTGTGATATTCAGAAGAGTAGGTGACATCCTCACCGAACCATGCCGGCGGAACATAGGCGTTGGCCTGTTCTTCTGAACAAAATTCAACTTCAGCAAGAAAAAGACCGTCATAGTCTTTGTGAAAGATATCAAGTTCGATTGTCAGACCGTTTTTTTCCGGGATCAGATAGCGGGTCTTGGAGATGACAATTCCATCTGCCTTAGGTCTGAGATGTTCATAGGCTTCCTGGGTCAGCGGAAGATTGTATTCTTCCCTGGACAGGAGGCCTTTTGATTTGTAGGTCAGATAATATTCGTCATCCTGTCTTCGGATCCGCACGACCGGATTTGTGCAGAGATAGCCCTGCTCGATCTCGTGAAATGGATAGCTTTCAAGCTCTGCCGGAAGCAGTCCTTTTTTTATAAGAAATTTTCTTTCGATTTCCATACTAGATTCTCCTTTAAATCTGGGAAAAATATTCATTAGAATTTGTAGATTAGTATATCTCTTTTTTCTCAAAAATGCTATACTTAACAAATGATATCAGAAAAAAATACGTATAGAATCGGAGGTTCTCATGAGTAAAAAAGTTTATATTTTTCTTGCAGACGGATTTGAAGATATTGAAGGACTGACAGTGGTAGATCTGATGCGCCGTGCGGGGATTGACATAGAGACTGTCTCGATCAGGGAAAGCAGAGAGATCACAACATCCCATGGAATCGAGATGAAAACAGACAGAGTGTTCAAAGAAACAGATTTTTCGGATGCAGATATGCTTGTGCTTCCGGGAGGAATGCCGGGAACCAAATATCTCGGAGAATATCAGCCGCTCTGTGATCTTCTGAGAGATTTTTACGGAAGAGGCGGTAAAGTAGCAGCAATCTGCGCGGCACCGACAGTTCTTGCCTCCCTTGGTTTCCTTGAAGGAAGAAATGCAACCGCATATCCGTCCTGTATGGAAGGACTGGCTGGTGCGAAGCCATCACTTGAGAGTGTTGTCATCGATGGCAATGTGACGACAAGCAGAGGGCTTGGAACTGCCATAGACTTTGCTTTAAGCCTCATCGGACAGCTTCTCGGAGACGAAAAGGCAGACGAGATCGCAGAATCCGTGGTATATTCCCGGAAATAAGGCAAAACAGGACTTTTCTGCAAAAAAATACTGGTGTTTTTATACCTGTTGTGCTATACTACGATAATGACTGTAATTGTATCTCTTGATATTGGGATACAGCTTCCTGTATGCATTATCTGCAGACAGGGATAAGCAATAGATAGAATAATCAGTGGTTTTACCCGCAAATTAAGGAGGAACAGGAAACATGAGTTTACAGGTTGAAAAACTGGAAAAAAACATGGCAAAACTTACAATCGAAGTTTCTGCTGAAGATTTAGAGAAGGCTATGCAGGCTGCATACCAGAAAGCAAAAGGAAGAATCACTCTTCCGGGCTTCCGTAAAGGAAAAGCACCAAGAAAAATGATCGAGCAGATGTACGGCAAGGGAATTTTCCTTGAGGATGCTGCAAACGCTCTGATTCCGGAGCACTACAGCAAAGCTCTTGAGGAATGCGAACTTGAGATCGTATCTCAGCCGCAGATCGATGTAACACAGGCTGAGCCTGGAAAAGCTTTCATCTTCACAGCAGAAGTAGCTGTTAAACCGGAAGTTACTCTTGGTGAGTACAAAGGTGTAGAGGTTCCGAAGTCTGAGACAGAAGTAACAGATGAGGATGTTGAAGCTGAGCTTAAGAAAGAGCAGGAGAAAAACTCCAGAACAGTTACAGTAGAAGACCGTGGAGCAGAGAACGGTGACATCACAACCATCGACTTCGAAGGATTTGTTGACGGTGAAGCATTTGAAGGCGGCAAAGGAACAGACTATCCGCTGACACTTGGATCCGGATCCTTCATCCCGGGATTTGAAGATCAGCTCGTTGGTGCCAAAGAAGGAGACCACGTAGAAGTTAAGGTTACATTCCCGGAAGAATACCAGGCTAAAGAACTGGCTGGCAAGGAAGCTGTATTCCAGTGTGACGTTAAGAAAGTAGAAGCAAAAGAACTTCCGGAACTGGATGATGATTTTGCACAGGATGCTTCTGAGTTCGATACTCTTGCAGAGTACAAAGAAGACATCAAGAAGAACCTGACAGAAAAGAAAGAGAAAGAAGCACGTGCAGCAAAAGAAAACGCAGCAGTGGACAAAGCAATCGAGAACGCTGAGATGGAAATCCCGGATGCAATGGTTGATACTCAGACACGTCAGATGCTGGATGACTTTGCAAGAAGAATGCAGTCTCAGGGACTTACAATGGAACAGTACTTCCAGTTCACAGGAATGACAGCTGAGAAGATGATGGAAGAAATGAAACCGCAGGCTCTTAAGAGAATCCAGACAAGACTGGTTCTTGAGAAAATTGCAGAAGTTGAGAACATTCAGCCGACACAGGAAGAAGTTGACGAAGAGATCAGCAAGATGGCTGAAGCATACAAGATGGAAGCTGACAAGATCAAAGAACTGCTTGGCGAGCGTGAATTAGAGCAGATGAAGAAAGATATGGCTGTACAGAAAGCTGTAACTCTCGTAGCTGACGAAGCAAAAGAAGCCTAAGCAAGAACGATTATGATCCACAGTCAGGCGACGAATGGAGGCATATTTATATGAGTTTAGTACCTTATGTCATTGAGCAGACAAGCAGAGGCGAAAGAAGTTATGACATTTATTCCCGTCTTCTGAAAGACCGTATTATCTTTCTCGGGGAGGAAGTAAATGACGTAAGTGCCAGCATTATCGTGGCACAGCTTCTGTTTCTGGAAGCAGAAGATCCTGGTAAAGACATTCAGTTATATATCAACAGTCCGGGAGGATCTGTAACAGCTGGTATGGCAATCTACGATACAATGAAGTATATCAAATGTGATGTATCTACCATTTGTCTCGGAATGGCAGCCAGCATGGGTGCATTCCTTCTGGCAGGAGGAACCAAAGGCAAGAGATTTGCCCTGCCGCATTCTACCATTATGATCCATCAGCCGTCCGGCGGTGCACAGGGTCAGGCAACAGAGATTCAGATTGTTGCAGATCATATTGCACAGACAAAGCGGACTCTGAATGAGATTCTGGCAGAAAACACAGGACAGCCTTATGAAGTAGTGGAAAAAGACACAGACCGCGACAATTATATGACTGCTGAAGAAGCAAAGGCATACGGACTGATCGATGGTGTTGTCGAGCATAAATAAAGCAGACAAAAGGAACCTCTTTTCAGGGGGTTCCTTTTGTGCCATATCAAACTGAAAGGAAACGAGAATTATCTATGGCAGAAAAAATAAGAGATGGAAAAGTCAGATGCTCTTTTTGTCACAAATCTGAGGATCAGGTTCGCAAGCTGATCGCAGGCCCGGAAGGGGTATTTATTTGTGACGAGTGTATAGGTATCTGTTCAGAGATTATGGAAGAGGAACTGGGAGATTATGAGCAGGAGGATATCTATGATACAGACATCAATCTGCTGAAGCCGGAAGAGATCCATAAGATTCTGGATGACTATGTTATTGGACAGGATGAGGCCAAGAAAGCTCTTTCTGTAGCTGTCTATAATCATTACAAGAGGATCACGGCATCCAGGAACATGGATGTGGAACTGCAGAAGAGTAATATTCTGATGCTTGGACCGACCGGCTCCGGTAAGACACTGCTTGCACAGACACTTGCCCGTCTTTTGAATGTTCCGTTTGCGATCGCAGATGCAACAACTCTTACAGAGGCTGGTTATGTCGGTGAAGACGTAGAAAATATCCTTCTGAAGCTGATTCAGGCAGCAGATTACGATATTGAACGTGCACAGTATGGAATTATTTATATTGATGAGATTGACAAGATTACCAGAAAGTCTGAGAATGCGTCGATCACCCGTGATGTATCTGGTGAGGGCGTTCAGCAGGCACTCCTCAAGATCCTTGAGGGAACGGTTGCGAATGTACCGCCGCAGGGTGGACGTAAGCATCCGCATCAGGAATTCCTTCAGATTGATACAACCAATATCCTGTTTATCTGCGGAGGTGCTTTTGACGGAATTGAGAAAGCAATCGAAGCAAGACAGAACACCAAATCCATTGGTTTTGGCGCAGAAATAGAGATCAGGAAAGAACGAAACATCGGCGAGATCATCAAAGATGTTATGCCGGAGGATTTTGTCAAATTCGGTCTGATCCCGGAATTTATCGGACGAGTTCCGATCGTTGTGACTCTTGACGGACTGGATGAGGAAGCACTGATCCGTATCCTCAAAGAGCCAAAGAACGCGCTGACCAGACAGTATCATAAGCTGTTTGAGCTGGATGGAGTAGAACTGGAATTCCAGGAGGAAGCACTGGAAGCAGTTGCACGTAAATCACTGGAGCGCAGAACAGGAGCCAGAGGATTAAGATCTATCATGGAGAAATCTCTTATGGATCTGATGTACCGCACACCTTCTGACAAGACGATCCAGAAATGTATCCTCACAAAGGATGCAGTGGAGGGAACCGCAGAGCCGGAAGTGATCCATGGAGAAAGCGTACCTGCGGCAGGAAAGAAAGCTTCCCGTTCAAGAAAGAAAGGCAAACCGGAAACGGCATAAAGAAGGGACTGAAGACACATGAAACAGCCAATCAGCATTCTTCCTGCACTGGCACTTCGGGGAACAACGATCCTTCCAGATATGATTGTTCACTTCGATGTAAGCAGAGAACGTTCTATGAAGGCAATTGAAGCTGCCATGCTTCAGGATGAGAAGATTTTTCTGGTCACACAGAAGGATCCGGAAATAGAAACACCGGAGATCAAGGATTTATATAAGGTGGGTACGGTAGCCTATATCAAGCAGGTGGTAAAATTACCACACGATCTGCTGCGCGTTCTGGTTGAAGGTCTGGAGCGATCTGAGCTTGTCGGACTGGAACAGGAGGATCCATTTCTTATGGCAGAAACCGTAGGAGTGGAAGAGGATGGTGCCCAATATGGCCGGTCTCTCAGAGAGGCAATGTATCGGAGCATCCGGGAACTGTTCCAGAGATATTGCCTGGAGAGCGGCAGAATCAGCAAAGATCTTGCAGCCAAAATCCTTAATATCCAGAATCTCGAAGAATTAGTTTCCCAGATTTCCGTGAATGTACCTCTGTCCTATCAGAATCAGCAGAAGATTCTGGAGGCATTAACTCTGGAAGAACAGTATGAAGTTCTTGCGGCAATCCTGACAAATGAGATCGAGGTGCTGCAGATCGGACACGATCTGCAGCATAAACTCAAAGCCCGGGTGGACAAGAATCAGAGAGAATATATTCTGAGAGAACAGCTTAAGCTGATACGTGAGGAGCTTGGAGAGGATAATACGGCTGACACGGCAGAAGAATACCGGGATAAACTCAGAGAGCTTCAGGCTTCCAAAGAAGTCAGGGACAAGATCAGCAAGGAAATCGACAGGTTTAAGAGCATGAACAGCAGTGCGGCAGAAAGCAGTGTGCTGAGCACGTATATTGAGACTCTGCTGGATCTGCCATGGGATAAGAAATCCGAAGATTCCATGGATCTTGAGGAAGCATGGAAAATCCTGGAAGATGGACATTACGGTCTTAAGGATGTCAAGGAGCGTATCATGGAATTCCTTGCTGTTCGCAAACTGACTTCCGGCGGCAAGAGCCCGATCCTCTGTCTTGTAGGTCCTCCGGGAACCGGCAAAACATCTATCGCGAAATCTGTGGCAGAGGCCCTTCATAAGAAATATGTACGAATCTGCCTTGGCGGTGTACGGGATGAGGCTGAGATCCGCGGACATCGTAAGACTTATGTGGGAGCAATGCCGGGACGTATCACGGTTGCACTGCAGCAGGCGGGAGTAAGCAATCCGCTGATGCTTCTGGATGAGATTGACAAGACCAGCAGCGATTATAAGGGTGATACTTCGGCTGCACTTCTTGAGGTGCTGGATCCGGAGCAGAACAGTCGTTTTAACGATCATTATGTAGAAGTTCCTCAGGATCTCTCAGAGGTACTTTTCATTGCCACTGCAAATGACATGGAAGGAATCCCGAGACCTCTTCTGGACCGTATGGAAGTGATCGAGGTTTCCGGGTATACTGAAAATGAGAAAGAACACATTGCCAGAGAACACCTGATACCAAAGCAGCTTGAAGTAAATGGAATTCCGAAGGGAAAACTGACCATACAGCCGGCAGCGCTCCGTAAGATGATCACTCTCTACACCAGAGAGGCGGGAGTGAGAGGGCTTGAGAGGACCATTGGCAGAATATGCCGCAAAGCTGCCCGTGAGATCATGGAAAACGGACAGGATAAGGTTGTAGTAAATACAAAAAATCTCGACACCTTCCTTGGAAAGTCCAGATACAGCTATCTGATGGCAAACAAAAAGGATGAAGTTGGTATCGCAAGAGGACTTGCCTGGACGCAGGTTGGAGGAGATACTCTCCAGATAGAAGTAAATGTGATGCCGGGTAAGGGAGAACTGGTACTGACCGGTCAGCTCGGAGATGTCATGAAGGAGTCTGCGATGGCAGGTATTTCTTATATCCGTTCTGTGGCAGATCAGTATGATATCAAGCAGGAGTTCTTCCAGGAGAATGATATCCATGTACATATCCCTGAGGGAGCCGTTCCAAAGGATGGCCCGTCTGCGGGTATCACCATGGCGACAGCTATGCTCTCTGCGATCATCGACAGGAAAGTAAGAGCAGATGTAGCCATGACAGGAGAAATTACTCTCCGCGGCAGAGTTCTTCCGATCGGAGGACTTAAGGAGAAACTTCTGGCAGCCAAATATGCCCGGATCAAACAGGTACTTGTACCGAAGGAAAATAAACCGGATATCCAGGAAATTGATGCTGAGATCCTGGATGGACTGAAAATTTCCTATGTAGATAACATGAAGGAAGTGCTTCACGAAGCACTGGCAAAATAAGAAAGATAGCTTTTCAGCAGAGCGTCACCATGAAGGGACTGAACAGTTATCAAAAGAGGAATTTATGGTTATAAAAAATGCAGTTTTGGATATAGTCTGCGGAGTCACCAGTACACTTCCTGATACAGGGATGCCGGAGGTGGCTTTTGCAGGAAAATCAAATGTAGGAAAATCTTCTCTGATCAATGGTCTTATGAACCGCAAAGCACTGGCGCGCACCAGTGCTCAGCCGGGGAAGACACAGACGATCAACTTTTATAAGATAAATGATGAGATGTTTCTGGTGGATCTTCCGGGTTATGGATATGCAAAGGTCACACCTGCCGAAAAAGAAAAATGGGGAAAGATGATAGAGCGTTATCTTCACAGTTCCAAAAATCTCAAGGCGGTGTTCCTCCTTATCGATATCCGACATAAACCATCTGCAAATGACTGTCAGATGTATGACTGGATCCTGCATAATGGTTATGAACCGATCATCATAGCGACCAAGCTTGACAAGATCAAACGAAGCCAGGTTCAGAAATGCCTCAAAGTTATCCGTGAAGAACTTAAACTGACAAAAGGTACGAAGATCATTCCGTATTCTGCGGAAACAAAGCAGGGAAGAGAAGAGATATGGGAACTGATGGATTCTCTGACCGGTCTGACACCGACAGAAGAAGCCTGAAAGGATTAAAAAGATGGGAATCATCAAAGCAGTAAAACTTGCATTCGATTACTTGAAATATGATGAAGACGGCAATGTTCAGGAAACACAGAGAGCAGTAGACGGTGTGGATGTTGATATCAGGGAAGGCCAGTTTGTAGCGATCCTGGGACATAATGGTTCCGGTAAATCTACATTTGCAAAGCATATCAATGCACTTCTTCTGCCGTCGGACGGAACAATCTGGATCGATGGCATCAATACTCTGGAGGAACCGGAACTGTGGAAGGTACGCCAGAAGGCCGGAATGGTTTTTCAGAATCCAGATAATCAGATCATTGGAAGCGTTGTGGAGGAGGATGTCGGATTTGGCCCTGAGAATATGGGAGTTCCCACAATGGACATATGGAAGCGGGTCAATGAGAGCCTTGAAAAGACAGGAATGACAGCGTACAGACATCATTCACCGAATAAGCTCTCCGGTGGACAGAAACAGCGTGTTGCCATCGCAGGAGTTATGGCGATGCGGCCGAAATGCATTGTACTGGATGAGCCGACCGCCATGCTGGACCCGAACGGACGTAAGGAAGTTCTGGCCGCAGTTCACCAGCTGAATAAGCAGGAAAACGTTACAGTGGTGCTGATCACACACTACATGGAGGAAGTCATAGATGCAGATCATGTTATTGTCATGGATGACGGACATGTAGTCATGGAGGGAACACCGAGAGAAATCTTTTCTCAGGTAGAAACGCTTAAGAAATATCGTCTTGATGTACCGCAGGTCACTCTGCTGGCACATGAACTCAAACAGTCCGGAGTAGAGCTTCCGGATGGAATTCTTACTACGGAAGAACTGGTAAATGCCTTATGTCAATAGAATTAAAAAACGTAACATACACATACAGCCCGGGAACCTCTTATCAGATCCATGCACTTAAAGACATCAATCTGGAAATCCCGGATGGTCAGTTTATCGGTGTGATCGGACATACCGGAAGCGGCAAATCTACACTGATCCAGCATTTTAATGCACTGATCCAGCCAACATCAGGAACTGTATCCTACAACGGCGAGGATGTATGGGCGGAAAAATATGACCGCCGGAAGCTTCGAAGCGAAGTAGGACTGGTCTTTCAGTATCCGGAGCATCAGCTGTTTGAGAGTGATGTTCTTTCTGATGTGTGCTTTGGACCTATGAATCAGGGAATGACAAGAGAGCAGGCAGAGGAAGAGGCACGCAAAGCACTTCATCACGTCGGCTTCAAAGAAGAAAATTTTGACAAATCACCGTTTGAACTTTCTGGTGGTCAGAAGAAACGGGTTGCCATTGCGGGTGTACTTGCCATGAATCCGAAAATCCTGATCCTGGATGAGCCAACAGCAGGTCTTGATCCGAAGGGCAGGGATGAGATTCTTGATCAGATCGCTCAGCTTCACAAAGTACGCGGAATCACGATCGTGCTGGTATCTCACAGCATGGAGGATGTAGCCAAATATGCACAGCGTCTGATCGTAGTTAATCATGGAGAGATTGCCTTTGATGACACCCCGAAGAAGGTTTTTGCTCATTTCAGAGAAATGGAACCTATGGGACTGGCAGCTCCGCAGATCACCTATATCATGCACGCACTGAAGGAACAAGGCCTCGATGTAGACCCTTCTGATACCACGGTTGAAGAGGCAAAGCAGGACATCCTGGAAGCACTTAAGAAAATAAACTCTCCTTTACTGAAAGGAGGGGTTAAGAATGATTAGAGATATCACAATCGGTCAGTATTATCCGGCCAAGTCTCCAATCCACAGAATGGATCCGAGAACGAAATTATTTGGAACTCTGATATTCATTATTTCTGTATTTTTGTTTCACAGTGTGGCAGGATATGCCGTGGCAACGCTGTTTCTGGCGGGAATGATCATCATCTCCCAGGTGCCTGTGAAGTTTATCTTCAAAGGACTGAAGGCGATCTTTATGATCCTTATGATCACAATGGTGTTCAATATTCTGCTGACGCCGGGAGAGGTACTCTGGAAGATAGGAATCTTTAAGATCACCAGAGAGGGAATTTCCATGGCAGTCCGGATGGCAATCCGACTGGTTTATCTGGTGATCGGTTCTTCTCTTATGACACTGACAACGACACCGAACCAGCTTACAGACGGTCTGGAAAAAAGTCTTCGTCCATTAAATAAGATTCACATTCCGGTACATGAGATTGCTATGATGATGTCGATCGCCCTGAGATTTATACCGATCCTTCTGGAGGAAACGGATAAGATCATGAAAGCACAGATTGCCAGGGGTGCAGATTTTGAGAGTGGAAATCTGATCCAGAAGGTCAAAAACATGGTTCCGCTTCTTGTGCCTCTGTTTATCTCAGCATTTCGCCGTGCCAATGATCTTGCAATGGCGATGGAGGCAAGATGCTATCATGGTGGTGATAACCGTACACAGATGAAGCCGCTGCACTATACCAGAAGGGATCATATAGCCTATGTGGTACTATTTGTATATCTTGCTGTTGCGATTGGATTTCGCGTGATGGGATGGTGATGGAATGAAGAGAATCGGACTTGTGGTTGCATATGATGGAACCAATTACAGCGGATGGCAGATCCAGCCGAATGGAGTCACCATCCAGGGTGTGTTGAATGATACACTGACAGAATTACTCGGAGAAAAAATCGAGATCATGGGTGCGAGCCGTACAGATGCCGGTGTGCATGCCCTGGGAAATGTAGCCGTTTTTGATACGAACACACGCATTCCCGGAGAAAAAATATCCTACGCACTGAACCAGCGTCTGCCGGAGGACATCCGTATTCAGCTTTCTGAGGAAGTGGAGCCGGATTTTCATCCGCGCTACTGTGACAGTGAAAAAACCTACGAATACCGCATCCTGAACAGGAAGTTTCCAGTGCCGACAGAGAGATTGTATTCGTATTTCTATCACTATAAGCTGGATATAGACAAAATGCGAGAGGCAACCTCCTATCTGATCGGACGGCATGATTTTGCCAGCTTCTGCGGAACAGGAGCACAGGTGAAGTCAACGGTCCGTACACTGACAGGAATCGATATCTGGCGAGATGGAGATATTGTGACGATACAGGTCAGAGGAGAGGGATTCCTCTACAATATGGTACGTATTATCGCAGGAACGCTGATACAGGTAGGGAATGGACAATATCCGCCGGAGCGTGTAAAGAAGATTCTGGATGCCTGCGACAGATCTGTATCCGGACCGACTGCACCGGCTCATGGACTGACGTTGATGGGAATTGAATTTTTTGACTGAAAAGCAGTCTTATTTAACAAATAATGGCAAGGATTCTCCCCACCTCTATAGGTGGTGAGATGAATTGCAAATAAAAAAATTAACGGCAGTGGAGGGCGGAGAGAAATCGGTATCCCCCACTGACATGAGGCAAACCACAGTCAGCATTCTGCTGATAAGTCAGACTCTGTGAAATTACCGACTGTGGGTTGAAACAATAAAAGCGACTGTCTGGAAATGGACAGCATAAAAACAGGGAGGGTATAGCTCAGGAAGAGTTATACCCTCCCTTAGTTTGTCTGAAAATGAAAATATCAAAAAATGACAATTATATAGAAAAAAAAGGAAAAGAAAAAGCTCTTTTTTACTGCTATCATAATAAAAAAAGAAAAATATCACAAAAGGAAAAGGAGAACAAATGACAATTCAGGAAATATTAGATCGGGTTTCTGAATATCATCCTGATCTGGGAGAAGATTACCATGGATGTGATGAAGTAAAGTTTGGTGATTGCTCACAGGAATGCACAGGAATTGTTTCTGCATTGGTTCCGACAGTTGATGTGATTAGAAGGGCGGTTGAACTTAAAGCAAATCTTCTGTATGTTCATGAGCCGGTATCCTATCTGACCCCTGACTGGCCTGAGTGGAAGGCAGATTATAAATGCAGAATTTATGATGAAAAATTAAAATTACTAAAAGAGAATAAGATTGTGCTTGTTCGGGATCATGATCATATGCATGCCCATAAACCTGATAGCATTTTTACAGGAGTGCTGAAATACCTGGGCTGGATGGAATATCTTACAGAAGAGCAGAAGATTCCGTTTGGTTATACAGTATGTTTTCCAAAGGCAAAAAAGCTTAGAGAGATCAATCAGGAATTGATAGAAAAAATTGGAATGCAAGGACTTCGCTTTATAGGAAATCCAGAAGCAGAATTAAAAAAAATAGCATTTACAGGACATATTTATCCGGATGCGTTTATTCCGCAGCATTTTAACGAAGACGGAAGCTGGAGTGATTATGCGACGGAGATTATTCGTGAAATGGAGCAGGATGGGGTTGAATGTATTATTCCGGGGGAAGTGATCGAGTGGACGGTATTATCGTATATCCGCGATGGAATTTCTCTGGGAAAAAATCTTGCATGTATCAATCCAGGACATTTTAACTGGGAAGAACTTGGTGCCCGATATGCAAAAGACTGGCTTATGGAATTAACTGAAAATAAAGTATCAGTTTTTTATGTTCCAACTGGTGATATGTGGAAGTATCAGACAAAAAAGAGTTTGTTTGAACAGAAATCGGAGTAAACAGCAACTATCCGATGTCTGTAAGTTAAGGAGTACAACAAATGAAATGGACAAGCAGTTTTAAATATCTTCCGATTAATTACGGAATGACACTGGCAACATTGTCAGACAAAACCCAGAGAGTTCTGTTTGATAATAATTTAAATGGAAATAAAGTGCGTATTTTATTTTCAAATAAATACGCAAAAGAAACATTGAACTTAAAAAAGGTAACCATTGGGATTGAAAATGAAGGAGCAGTGGAAAGAATAAGGGAAGTAACACTTCGAGGAACAAAAGAGATCGTACTTCCGGCAGGAGCAGAAGTTTACAGTGATGAAGTTGAAGTTACAGTGAAAGCCGGAGATCGGATCGCAGTAAATATTTATATTGACCAGCAGCAGAAAATTCAGAATTTATGTGGATACTGGGCAGAAGGCGGATCAGAAGTCAGATGTAATATTGAAGGAGATGATACGAGAGGAAACGCTTTTTCAAGTACATCTATGGAGGAAATCTATAAATTTGTAAAAGAAGATCCTTCATCGGTAAAAGGTCAGTTTTTCTTTGGCTTTTCGGCTGTTCAGGTTTGGACAGAAGATGACGTCAAAGTAATAACAGCTTTTGGGGATTCTATTACAGCAATGGCGTTTTTCACAAATGCACTTCAGAAAAGACTGTATAAAAAATATCCGGGGCAGGTAACCTTGCTTAATGCAGGAATCGGAGGGAACAGACTGCTTCATGATGCTACATGGATACCAGATGCTCCTGCAGAAGGAGGGCTTTTTGGAGAAGCAGGGGTGAGAAGATTCGAGAAGGATGTATTTGGGAGGGACAAAGTTGACAGTATTTTTTGCCTGATGGGCATTAATGATATTATGCATCCTCTTCAGTTTGAAAAAGCAGAAGAATCTGTTTCCGCTGAATATCTGGAGCAGGGCTTCAGTTATCTTGCAAAAAAAGCACACGATCATGGAAGCAGAATTTATGGTGCAACTATTATGCCGTGTGGAAATACAGAGTATTCAGAGAAATGGATGCAGGCGTTTGAAAAAACAAGAAGAGATGTGAATCAATGGATCAGAACACAAAGTGTTTATGATGGATATTTTGATTTTGATGATATATTAAAAAATGATACAGTTCCGGCTTATCTCAAAGAAGAAGTTCATATTGGAGATGGATTACATCCAAATACAATGGGTGGAAAAATCCTTGCGGAATGTGTGGATTTGAGTATGCTTACAGGGTTGGATGATTAAAAATACGAGGAGAAAAAATATGAATCAGATTAACAAAAAGATGTCTTTGCTGGAAAAAATCAGTTATGGATCGGGAAATATGGGAATATGTCTGTGTACTACACTTATCACTACATTTATTATGTATTTCTATACAGATGTTGTTAAGATCAGTGTACTTCAGGTTGGAACGATCATGTTGATCGGTGGAATTGCAGATGCTGTGTCAGATGCGGTAATGGGAATCATTGTAGATCATACAAATACCCGCTGGGGAAAATGCCGGCCGTATCTTATTTTTGGAGCGATACCTATGGCAGCAGCCTGTTTCTTTGTGCTTCATGTTCCGGATGCAAGTGCCACAGTAAAATATATTTATGCTTTGATTACATATGTTATCTATACATTAGCATATACAACTGTACTGATCCCACAAAATGTATTGATCTCTGCAATTACAGATGATACACAGGATCGACTTGCAACAAATATGTTTGGAACTCTTGGAACAAATATTGGACAGCTGATTACAGGTGCATTTGCGTTGACACTTGTTTCTGTGCTGGGGCATGGTTCTGAGTACCGTGGATACAATATAACGATACTGATCTTTGGTATTTGTGGTGCAGCATTAACTATGGTAGATGGATTTAATACAAGAGAACGAATGAATATGGGAACTGCCGCACAGCAGAAAATATCAGCAGCTGATACCATTAGATCCATGAAAAATACCCCTTGGATCATATGTACTGTTACTACGCTGTTTATTATTGCCCAGGTAGTTGTCAAATCTTCTACAACTGTTTATTATTCCACCAATGTTTTACAGAATGCCGGGATGTCTTCCAGCTTGCTTTCTGTTGCAAATATTATTGGAATTCCAATCACACTGATTATTCCTGTTATTGCAGCAAAAATTGGAAACAGAAACATTGTATGGGTTGGATCTGTATTTGGTGTATTAGGAAATATTGGTATTTATTTCTTGAAATTTAATAATATTGCAGTAATTGCCTGTGCGGTCATTGCGTCTGTGGGAACTGCATTCGTGAACGGAATTATATATGTTATGTGTGCAGAAAGTATTGATTATGGAGAATGGAAGAGCGGTATCAGAGTTCAGGGATTTTTGATGGCATTTATCGGATTTGCAGTAAAAATTGCGAACTCTATTGTTCAGATGATAACTACAGCCATTCTGAATGCAGGTGGTTATAACGGAGCGGCAGAAGTGCAGACTGCATCAGCTGTAAACGCGATTGAATTCTGTTACGTCTGGATTCCTGTAATTTTGTTTGTTATCGTATTTATAATAAATGGATTTTATAAGCTTGACAAAATCTACCCTCAGATTCGTGCAGATCTTAATAAAAAAAGAGATGCTATGGTAACAGAAAATTAATTTTATATAGAAAACAGAGAGAGGAAATGAACTATGGCGGTTTTTAGAATTGCATTTGCATCTGAGACTTTATTTCGCACAGTTAATTTAAATGTTATTGTGCCTGTAGAAACTTATGGAAGAACTGACGTAAAAAAACCAGAAAAATTTAAGACTCTTTATCTGCTTCATGGATTTGGCGGAAGTCAGGATGACTGGATGGATTATAGCAATTTGAGAGCAATATCCGAAAAGTATAATCTTGCGATTGTTCTTCCTTCCGGGGAAAATAGTTTTTATGAAAATATGAACAGCATTGCAGGTCGTTACAGTGATTTTACAGGGAAAGAAATTGTTGATTTTACCAGAAGAATGTTTCCTCTTTCTGAACGGAGAGAGGACACTTACATTGGTGGACTTTCCATGGGTGGTTTTGGTGCATTGAGACTGGGAAGTCTTTATCATGAAACATTTGGAAAGCTGTTTACCTTATCAGGTGCGTTTATCATTGACAAGATTTCTGGTCAGAAGGCCGGATATTCAGACAGCATTGCAGATTATGATTATTATGTACGTACGTTTGGAAATCTGGATTGTTTAAAAGATTCTGAAAAAGATCCGATGTATTGTGTAAAAAAAGCAGTTTTACAAAAAAATATGCCGGAGGTTTATCAGGCAGTAGGGACAGAAGACTTTTTGATCGAAGAAAATCGTATGATGAAAAAATATCTGGAAAAAGAAGGAGTAAAAGTGACGTATCACGAGGCAGAGGGAATTCATGACTGGTCGTTCTGGAATAAATATTTGCCAGAAGCGGTGGAATGGCTGCTGAAATAAAAGCGTGGCGTTGTGTGAGATTGTCAGAAGGTATGCTATAATGAGGTAAAACAATATTTTGCCGGAGGTGTTTATGTCAGAATTATACGAAAGTGAAGATTTTATTTATAACAGGATACCTATTCGTATTTTTAATCATTGCTTTGATGGAATAGAGATTTTTACACCTACTCACTGGCATCGTAATATTGAATTTAATCTTGTGACCTGTGGAAGAATCCGTCGGATTGTAGATGGAATACAGTATGATCAGACGGAAGGAGATATTTTCATAGTTAACAGTGGAGAAATTCATGCGGATCACTGGATTGATGAGACAGATCATTTTGAGGGTATTACTGTTCAGATTTCCAAAAGTTTTATGGAACGCTGGCTTGGAGGAGATTTTTATTTGAGTATACCTGAGAAAGCGGAAGATATGCAGCAGATGATAAATGTTCTGCTGCAATTTGGAAAACTGAAGCAGAAGAAAGAACAGAATGGTTATGCTGGTTTTGGAGAAAATCTGGATGGAACTGTTGAAAATGATCTGTCAAGAATCCGGGCAATGGAACTGTTGTTTCGGTTACTTGGAGTTCTTCGTATGTCCTGTGTGAAGAAACCAACAGAAAACAGGCGTAACAGAGAAGACAGCATTAATAAAATTAAGGAAATCACGAATTATCTTGACAAACATTATACAGAAAATCTGACACTTGCTGCTGTTGCAGAACAATTTCATTACACATCTGCACATTTATCACGGTTATTTAAAAAGCATATAGGAATTAATTTTCATGATCATTTACAGTATCTTCGTCTTATGAATTGTGTGGAAATGATGAAAATACATCCGGAAATGCAGCTTACGGTTATAGCACTGAATAATGGGTTTCCAAATATAAAATCTTTTATCGAAACTTTTAAACGATTTTATGGATGTACTCCGTCTGCATGGATGAAAAAGAAAAGATGAGGATTGTATTAATAGAAGGGATTTTATTATGGCATACATAGAATTACAATATTTGTCATCAACAATTACTAAATTTACAACGGTTAAAGCTTATCTGCCTACAGACGGAATGAGTGGAAAAAATTTTGAGCCCCCGTATAAAACCTTATATTTTCTTCCTGGTTTCAGTAATGATGCAACAACGCTTATGACCTATCTGGGATTCAGACGGGAATGTGAGTTAAAAGGAATCGCAGTAGTAGTGGTAGATGGAGATAATTCTTTTTATATAGATCATTCCAGAAGGCTTTCTAATTACTCTGCATTTATAAAAGAAACGGTGGATATGACAAGGAAACTTCTGCCCCTTTCAACAAGAAGAGAAGACACATTTATAGGTGGAATTTCAATGGGTGGATATGGGGCATTATTAAATGGACTCAGATTTCGTTCGTATTTTTCAAAAATAGCAGCATTATCTCCAAGTGCAGATTGTTATGATCTGATTTGTGGACATGAAGAGATGTTTGACCGGGAATTATTTGAAAATGTATTTGGCAGCGAAGAAAAGTATTATGAGAATGATACAAATCTCTGTAAATTTTACTCAGAGGTTCCAAAAGAAGAGATTCCGGAACTTTTTATTGCCTGTGGAGAGCAGGATGATCTGGTTGGAAAGGGAGTAAAAGATTTCCGTGAAAAGCTTAAGGAACTGGAGATACCTTTTATTGACAGAATGGGTCAGGGAAATCATGAAATGGCGTATTGGGAAGATCAGATGGATCCGGTCTTTTCTTTTCTGGCAGAGATCGAGCCGGGCACAAAAACAAGGTTAATACTCGAAAATCATAATTAAATAAATTGCAAAGAGAGGAAAACGTCATGAATCAGGCGATAACGTCACAGGCTCTTTCATTTTGTCCGGTTATATCGGCAGCTGATGAACCAGAAGGACAGATCAGAGATGCAGAAGGCAATGTATGGATTCAGATTAAGGCAGATTATGCTTCAGATGTCAGTCTGATCATCTACGAGCAAAAATTTCCGTTTATTAAAGAAGAAGGAATATGGAAGTTGAAATATCCGGGAAAGGATGGAATAACTCTTGTACAATTGCAGATTGATGGAATGAATGTACTTACCCCCTACCTTCCGATATGTTATGGATATAGTAGGCCATATAATTATGTTTCAATAGAAACAGAAGAAGAGTTCTATTATCTGAAAAATGTACCACATGGAACTGTGAGACAGGAATATTTTCATTCTGATATAACCGGAGAATGGGAACGCTGTTTTGTTTATACACCGGTGGAATATGAGGAGTGTCCGGAAAAGAGATATCCGGTTTTGTATTTGCAGCATGGACATGGAGAAAATGAAACCGGATGGATCGAAGAAGGAAAAGTCCATTTCATTATGGATAATCTGATTCAGGCGAAAGAAGCAAAGCCATTTATCATTGTGATGAATAATGGAATGGTTCAAACGAAAAATGCAGAAGGAAAGCGAATAGTAGATCATACGATATTTCCTGAATATCTGATAAAAGATGTGATTCCATACATAGAAAAGAAATATCGTACAATTAAAAACAAGGACAGCCGGGCAATGGCAGGTCTGTCCATGGGGTCTATTCAGACGAGTATCACGGCATTTGAATATCCGGAATATTTTTCCTATATTGGATTATTCAGTGGATTTCTTCGTGATTTTATTCAGGGAGATAAAATTATGGACATGGTCCAGAGAGGAAAGGCCTCTGATAAACATCTGAGAATTCTGGACAGTAAAGAAACATTTAAAAATAATCTTAAGATCTTTTTTCGTGCAATGGGAGAGAATGATATTTTTATCCAGAAGTTTCTGGAGGAAGATGAACTTTTAAGTAAAAAAGATATTTCATGCATCAGAATCATTTATGAGGGCGGGCATGACTGGAATGTATGGAGACGTTGTATTCGAGATTTTGCGAAACTGTTATTCTGAAAAATGGATTGTAATGTAAGACAATAAAAGAAACGACAGATGATAAAAATCCGTCTTTTTTTCTGCGATATTTTATATCCGTGGTTATGACCACATATAAAGGGGCTTTCTGCAGTTACAACAGAACTTCGAAAAGAAGGAAAAGAGATTCCGGATGAGATTGATCATCTGGTGGTGATGAATCTTTTTACAACCATTACAAATGTAAATTTTGACAGAGAATCCATTACAGAACGTATTACAGAAACATTGAAGGCAAAGGAAAGATTGCTTTCAGAAGTGGAAGACAAAGATCAGCTTCCGGAGGCAGCAGTTTGGAATGGAAAAGAGAAGGAATTCGAAGAAAAAGCATCAAAGGTTGGAATTCTTTCTACCGAAAATGAGGACATCCGAAGCTTAAGAGAACTGATCACTTATGGGTTAAAAGGTCTTGCTGCCTATGAGAAACATGCACTTGCACTTCTTCATAATGAGGAAGAACTGGATGCTTTTCTTCAGAGAGCACTTGCCGCAACACTGAATGATACTCTCAGTGAGGAAGAACTGACAGCTCTGACGCTGGAAACCGGAAAATATGGTGTACAGGTGATGGCACTTCTTGATAAGGCAAATACAGAAACTTATGGAAATCCGGAGATCACAAAAGTAAATATTGGGGTTCGAAACAATCCGGGAATCCTGATTTCCGGACACGATCTCCGTGATCTGGAAATGCTTCTGGAACAGACGAAAGGAACAGGTGTGGATGTCTATACACATTCTGAGATGCTTCCGGCACATTACTATCCAGCATTCAAAAAATATCCGAACTTTGCAGGAAATTACGGGAATGCGTGGTGGAAACAGAAAGAAGAGTTTGAGAGCTTTCATGGTCCGATCGTGATGACCACAAACTGTATCGTACCGCCGAAGGAAAGCTACAAAGACCGGATCTATACGACCGGAGCAGTCAGATATCCGGGATGCAAACATATTCCGGGAGCAGAGGGGGAAGAGAAAGACTTTTCTGCTGTGATCGAGCATGCAAAGAAATGTGCACCGCCACAGGAGATTGAAAGTGGAGAGATTGTCGGAGGTTTCGCCCATGCACAGGTCCTTGCACTGGCAGATCAGATCGTAGAGGCGGTTAAGACTGGAGCCATCCGCAAGTTTGTTGTAATGGCAGGCTGTGATGGCCGTGCAAAGACCAGAAATTACTACACAGATTTTGCAAAGGCACTTCCGAAAGATACGGTGATCCTGACTGCCGGCTGTGCAAAATACAAGTATAATAAACTGAATCTGGGAGATATCAACGGCATTCCGAGAGTACTTGACGCAGGACAGTGTAATGATTCCTATTCACTGGCTGTGATCGCACTGAAACTAAAGGAAATATTTGAACTGGAAGATATCAACGACCTTCCGATCGTATACAATATTGCCTGGTATGAGCAGAAAGCAGTGATCGTACTCCTGGCTCTGCTTTCCCTCGGAGTGAGAAATATCCACCTGGGACCGACTCTGCCAGCATTCCTTTCTCCGAACGTGGCAAAGATCCTGGTAGATAATTTCGGGATCGGCGGAATCCGTTCTGTTGAAGAAGACATTGCTGATCTGATCGGATAAAAAACTGTTTTTGAGATGTAACAAGTCTCTTTGATTTAATTAAAAACCGGTTGCAAATCCACTGCATATGTTAGATAATTAACGTATTGCAGTGGATATTTTTTTACAGAATATATAGAAATCAGGGATGGAAACAAAGATGAAAACTGGAAATTATGATGAGAACAGGCTTCTGCACCTGCTTCTGGATATGGGAGAAATGCTCCTTGACTCCGGAGCGGAGATCAAGCGTGTTGAAGATACGCTGCAGAGGATTGGATGTGCTTATGGCGCAGCCAGGATGAATGTGTTTGTTATTACATCCAGTATCGTGATAACAATGGAAAAAATGAACGGAGAACTGCTTACGCATACCAAAAGGGTAAATTATACGGGCAGTACAGACTTTACTGCACTGGAACAGCTGAATGCCCTCAGCAGGAACTGCTGCATGAATCCGATTCCGATGGATCAGTTTCAGAGAAGACTTCATGAGATCGCAGAGCCCAAGGGACGACGCGAACTTTATATTGGCAGTATTCTGGCTGGAGGCAGTTTTGCAGTATTTTTTGGCGGAACGTTTGCGGACGGGATTGCAGCTGCACTGGTAGCAGTTCTGATCTGCTTTATTCAGGAAAAAATGACAAAGCTTTTTGTAAATACGATCATGTTCAATCTGTTTGGGTCTTTTGTTGTGGGAATTGTTATCTGTCTGACAGTAAAGCTTTTTCCGTTTCTGAATCTTGATAAGATCATGATAGGTGATATCATGCTTCTGATCCCGGGAATTGCGGCGACAAACTCGATCCGTGATATGCTGATGGGCGATACGATCTCCGGAATGATGCGACTGATTGAGAGTATTCTGTGGGCAGGAGCACTTGCATGTGGATTTATGGCAGCGATATGGATGGTGAGAGTATGAAGAATGTGATCTTGCAGCTGGTCATGGCATTTGTCGGCTCTCTGGGCTTTGCCATGCTGTTTCGTTTAAGGAGAGCATTATGGATATCAGCATCTCTGGGAGGAGTTTTCTGCTGGGGAGGATATCTTCTTGTGATGTATTTCAGTGATGGTCAGATATTTACTTCCGGACTGGCAGCAGCAGCACTGGCGGCAGTTTATGCGGAACTCCTTGCGGCCAGAAAAAGAGCTCCGGTCCCGCTGTTTCTGATTCCATCTGTTGTCCCACTGATTCCGGGAAGTACTCTGTACTATACAATGAGTGCGGCTGTACAGGGAAATACAGAAGAAGTGTCACACTATGGCAGTCTGACACTTCAGTATGCATTGTCCATTGCAGGCGGAATCTGCATCGTATGGACGCTGCTATCGATTTTCAGAAGATATTATGTTTTACAGACACAAGTTACTGCGAACGAAGTGAACAGTGACAAATAATCAGATACATTTATATGCAATGATCGTTACTGTTCCCTTGCCGGGGTAGCGCTTCATTGCATATTTATTTGGATAAGCTTCGATCAGATCCGGGAGCTTCAGAAAACCATAGGTGCGGGCATCAAAATCCGGTTTTGCACGCTTGATGTACTGACCGGCAGAGCTGACATTGACATAGCGGTCATCATCCTGGTATTTGTCCCAGGCAATACGGAGAAGCTTGTGGATTTCTTTTAGCTCCTTTGCCTTACGACGTTCCTCGGCGTTCTCCTGGCTGCGTCTGCTGCTGCGCGACTTCCTGGAAGAAACAGGGGCAGGCTGCGGCTCCGGAGTGTCTGCATCCTTGCTCAGATTCTCAAGATATACAAATTCATCGCAGGCATTTCGAAAAGGCTCCGGGGTTTTCTTTTCACCGACACCCATGACATAAACACCGGATTCATGAAGCTTGATTGCCAGAGGTGTATAGTCGCTGTCACTGGCGACAATGACGAAGGCATCGTAGATTCCGCTGTGAAGAAGATCCAGGGTATCGATCACGAGTGCCATATCCGTAGCATTCTTGCCGGCAACATAATCAAACTGCTGTTCAGCTTTGATCGCCAGACGCTTCAGCTCGTTCTCCCAGTTCTTAAGAGAACCCTTACGCCAGTTGCCGTAGGCACGCTTTACAACGATGCGCCCATTGGCAGAAATTTCCTGGATCACAGACTCCAGCTTGGACAGCTGGGTGTTGTCTGCATCAATCAACATTGCTATATTTTTAAGATTTTTCATTCGACTTATTCTCCTTATGATAAAAAAATATCATTACTAGAACTATATCATCTTCGTAAAAATTTTTCCAGATTGATTCCAAATTATTCTGGATTTTCGGATAAGATTGTGGTATTATCGAGGGAAAATTGTTACAGGAGCAATGTATGAAACTATTCAGGAGGGATAGGTATGATTCAATTTCTGGCGTCATTTTTTATCAGAGACAGCCGTAACTATAAATCACCGGAAGTCCGGCAGGCATATGGGGTTTTGAGTGGAGCAGTAGGAATCGGCTTAAATATTTTTCTGTTTTTCGGCAAATGGATCGCAGGTATGCTGAGCGGTTCCATTGCGATCACGGCAGATGCCTTCAATAACCTGTCAGATGCAGGCTCTTCGATCATTACGCTGATCGGATTCCGGCTTTCCGGACAGGCACCCGATCCGGAGCATCCGTTTGGACATGGCCGAATGGAATATATTTCAGGACTTCTGGTTTCAGTTGCAATCCTGGTTATGGGATTTGAACTGATCGTGACATCCATCGGGAAACTGAGAGATCCGGAACCGATCGAGAGCAGTACCGTGGTATTTGTAATCCTGATCGCATCGATTCTGGTAAAGCTGTACATGTTTTATTACAACCGTTCTCTGAGTAAAAAGCTTGAAAGTGCAGCGATGAAGGCGACATCCGCAGACAGCCTCAGTGATACCGTGGCAACAACTCTGGTTCTGGCGGCGACACTCATCAGTAAATACACAGGCTTGATCCTGGATGGATGGTTTGGTATTCTGGTTGGATTATTTATTGTCTATACAGGCGGTTCCACACTGAAAGAAACCATCGATCTTCTTCTGGGCCAGCCGCCGAAGCAGGAATTTATCGATGAGATCAAAGAGATTGTACTCGGACATTCTCTGGTTTATGGAGTGCATGACCTGATTGTTCACGACTATGGTCCGGGACGGGTCATGATCTCTCTTCATGCCGAGGTTGCCGTGGATGGAGATATCCAGGATATTCACGAGCAGATTGACCACATTGAGCATGAACTGCAGGAGAAGCTTCATTGTTCCGCGACCATCCATATGGATCCGATCGTAACAGATGACAGGGAAGTCCTGGCGATGAAGGACAAGGTGGAAAAAATTGTCCATAACCTGGATGAGACATTCAGCATTCATGATTTTCGTATGGTCAAAGGAACAACCAGAACAAATCTTATCTTTGATGTAGAAGTTCCAAGAAAGACATCTTATACAGACAATGAGATCATGAATTCCCTGAAGGAGCAGATACATAAACTGTCGGGAAGCAGATATTTTGCAGTGATCCAGATAGATCATGAATATTATTGACAGGAGGAGATTTTTCTTCGGTCTGTTCATGATACCGGCTTCAAATTTCAACAAAATTAAAGCACAAAAAAAATAATATTTGGTTAATCTGTTTTGAAGCTCAGTGCTATACTTCTAACCGTAAAAAGAAGACAGAACTTAACAAAACCTCCTTTCACAAAACAAAGTTGAAGGCTGCTAAGCATCAGATTTTTGGAGGAAAAGACAAATGAATACTTTAAAAGCTGAAAAAAGAAGCATGGACGTCAAAGCAAAAAGACTGAGAAGAGAAGGATATGTTACAGGTAATGTATTCGGCCGTGAGATCGAAGGATCCATTCCGGTAAAAATGCTGAAGACAGAGGTTGACAAACTGTTAAAGACTGACCACAAAGGAAGCCAGGTTATGCTGGAGATAGATGGTCAGACATACGATGCACTGATCAAGGAGGTTGATTTTAACCCACTGGCAGGCAGAGTTGACGAGATTGATTTCCAGGCACTGGTAAGCAATGAGAAGGTACATTCCGTAGCTGAGATCGTGATCGTAAATCACGACAAAGTTCTGGAAGGTGTTCTTCAGGAAAACATGGAAGAAGTAAACTACAGAGCTTATCCGTCCGCACTGGTTGACAAAGTAGAAGTAGATGTATCCGGACTTAAAGTCGGCGATACCATCCGTATCAAAGACCTGAGCATTGCGAAGGATAAAGACATTGACATTAAGGATGATCCGGAAGCGGTTGTACTGACAGTCGTTGCAGTCCACAACGGAGCTGTACCGGAAACAGTAGCACCTGAGGAAGAAACAGCAGAAGAAGAGAAATAAGCTGTTTCGGACTCACACCTAATATAATATGATAAAAGATCCCTTCTGTAGAGTTCGTTCACAGGAGGGATTTTTTTTTCTTTAATTGAGGGATTCAGGGACTTTGAAGTGGACTTGTTCGCTTTGGTCTGGTATGATGATTGTATAAATCACAGCGGAGGAAATCAAGCTATGAAGTTTAGTGTGAAAGAAGATGGAAAAAGAATCCTGGTGATCTTCCTGGCCTCACTTTTGATGGCACTCAATATCAAATCTTTTGTCAGGACAGGAGGTCTTTATCCAGGCGGGGCAACCGGCCTGACGATCCTGATCCAGCGTATTGCCGAGATGTTTCTTCATGTGGCAATTCCCTATACGCTGGTCAATGTGATTCTGAATGCTGTTCCGGTTTATATCGGGTTCCGTTTTATTGGCAAGAAATTTACCCTGTATTCCTGTTTGATGATTTTTCTTACCGGTTTCTTTACCGATATCATTCCAGGCTGGACGATCACATATGATACATTGCTGATCAGTATTTTCGGAGGAATGATCAATGGACTGGTCATCAGCATCTGTCTTATGATGAATGCAACAACAGGAGGAACGGATTTTATTGCCATTTATCTGTCGGATAAGAAGGGAGTTGATTCCTTCAATATCGTGCTGGGTCTGAACGCCGTAATCCTTGTGGCGGCGGGAATCCTCTTTGGTTGGGACAAAGCACTGTATTCTATTATTTTTCAGTATGCATCAACGCAGGTTCTGCATGTACTGTACAAGAAGTATCAGCAGAAGACACTTTTTGTGGTGACGAATCATCCGCAGGAGATCAGTAATGCGATAGCAGAAGTGTCAAACCATGGAGCAACGATACTGGAAGGGGAGGGTTCCTACGAACATTGTGAGCGCTATGTTGTTTATTCGGTTGTTTCCAGTGCAGAAAGCGAGAAAGTCATCAAAGCTGTCAGGGAGACAGACCCACAGGCATTTATCAATGCGATCCGAACAGAGCAGGTTTCTGGAAGATTTTATCAGAAACCGGCAGAATAAGCTAATCTATGAGTATACAGGAGGATGACAACATGGAAATTACAGAAATGCTTGATGAACTGAAACAGAAAGCTCTCCGTGATCCGGCGCTTCGGGCAGAACTTCTCCAGACACGTAAGGCTGCACAGCCGCTCAGTGCATTCTGTCAGAAATGCAGAGAACTGGGATATGAAGTCTATGATATGGATCTGATTACAGCAGGCGAAGAGTTTTATGCTACTATGAGAAGGAGTACAAACGGAGGAGGCGAGAACTCTCCGATGCTGGAAGGCGAAGATGATTTTTATGAACTGTTCTTTGCCGGACTGGAATAAAGTAATAATACGGCAGCAGAAAGTCGAAAAATAAGGCGGAATTTTTATGAACATATGTGTTTATGGAGCATCCAGTGCACAGCTGGAGCAGAGTTATTATGACAGGACAGAAGAACTTGGAAGGATGATGGCAAAGCGTGGCCATGGTCTTGTCTTTGGTGGCGGAGCGACCGGAATGATGGGCGCGGCAGCGAGAGGTGTCGATGCCGAAAAGGGATATATCCTCGGCATTGCACCGCGTTTCTTTGACAACCCGGGTGTCCTGTATGAGAACTGCAGTGAATTTATTTTTACAGAAACCATGCGGGAACGCAAGAAACTTCTTGAAGAACGCTCCGATGCAACCATCGTGACACCTGGTGGGATCGGAACTTATGAAGAATTTTTTGAGATTCTGACACTCAAAAGCCTGCACAGACTGGATCGCCCGATCGTATTGTACAATATCAACGGATATTATGATGGGATGAAGGCACTGCTCCAGCACACAGCAGATGAGAAATTTATGGATGAATCCAATCTGAAGCTCTGTGAGTTTATGGATGATCCGGGAGAGATACTTGCGTACATAGAAAAATATGGGAAATGAAAATAACAGAAACTATATAGGAGGGGTTCAACATGATATGGGAAGAACTGAGAGATGATCTGATTTTTTATGATCTGCAGGCGGTGGATTATAAAGAGGTCCTGCAGAGCATGGGAGATGCCATGATTCAGGCAGGATATGGGGAAGAAGGTTTTACAGAAGCCGTACTGGAGAGAGAAAAGGACTATCCGACGGGACTGGATATTGACGGGATCGGAGTAGCGATTCCGCATGCAGATGCAGATCATGTCAAAAAAGAGGGCATTGCGATCTCGATTTTGAAGGATCCGGTGGAGTTTGGAGCAATGGGCGAGCAAAAGAGTATGATTTCCGTTAAGATTGTAATCATGTTCACAGTAGCAGGATCCGGAAAGCAGATTGACCGTCTGCTGCAGATTTTGAATGTGCTCAGAGATGAAGAGATTCTCAAGGGTCTTCTCAGTGCACAAAGCAAAGAAGAAATTCGAACAGCAATACAGAAACGGGAACAGGCCTTCTGACGAAGTTTCCGTAATTTTTACCGAAGAGAGAGATTTTGCGATGAAAAATCCATTACACTACCAATTATCAGAATATGATTGTGGACCGACATCTATGATGAATGCACTGGCATATCTTTTTGAACGGGAGGAAATCCCGCCGGAAGCGATTCGAAATATGATGCTCTACTGTCTGGACTGCCACAGCAAAGAGGGTATCCCGGGTAAGCGGGGAACTTCCAGGGCAGCTATGATGTTTCTGAGTAACTGGCTCAATGAATACGGTGAACTGGGGATTATGTCTGTGAGCAGTGAATATCTGTCGGGGCGAAGTGTCTACATAAATAAAGAAAGCCGCATCAACCATGCACTGAATCATGGTGGGGCGGCTGTTGTGCGTCTGTATCTTGAGGAGGAGCACTATGTTTTGATGACTGGAGTGGAGAATGGAAATATTCTTCTCTTTGATCCCTATTACTGGGATAAACCGTATGAACAGAAGGATATCCTGATGGACTGGAATCACCCGAGAAGTTACAATCGGGTGGTTCCGTTTAAATACTTTAATCAGGAAAACGAGGAAATTTACTCTCTCGGACCGGTAGAAGAGAGGGAAGCAGTCCTTATCTTCAATGAGAAGACAAAGACAGTACCGGAGGAAGTTATCGAGTATTTTATCTGATCATAATAGAAAAAGGATTTCAATTCCAGATTTTCAGAATTGAAATCCTTTTTTGGGTTAGGCTATTTTTCTCTTTTCTTTAAATAATTTATCTCATGTTCTCGCAGAAGATTTTTTCCATACTTGCTTTGAGCGGAACGCCGAGCTTGGCAAGAGTTCCATCCAGAGCGGCAAAAACTTCGCGTACATTATAGAAAGTCGCATTGTTTCCCATATGGCCGATGCGGATGACCTTACCCGCCAGAACATCAAAAGAGCCGGCAAGCATGATGTTATAGTCCTTTTTGACACCATCCAGGATCGCATCGGCAGTCGTTTGTGCTGGAACCTCGAATACAGTTACCGTGCTGGAAAATCCACTCTTGAGGTAAAGCTTCAGACCTGCACCGGTGACTGCTTTGCGTGCTGCCATGGCAATTTTTTCATGACGATCCAGAATATCCGGGTCGGCGGCAATATTGTCAATTGCTGCACGCAGTCCGTAGATGTCACTGATCGGCATGGTGTACGGGAACCATTTTTCTTCATAATAATGTGCAAAAGTAGTCAGGTTTGCATAGAAAGAAGCAATTGGTGTCTTACGTTCTGCCATAGCTTTTTTGGCATCATCACTGATGACTACGAAGGTAAGTCCCGGAGGGGCAGAAACGACCTTCTGGGAACCGCCGCACATAATGTCAACCTTCCAGTCAGAAATCCGCATTGGCTCTCCAAAGGAAGCAGAAACAGAATCTACCACTGTCATAATGCCATATTTTTTGAGCAATGGGCAGATAGCGGAAATATCATTGAGCATACCGCTTGGTGTATCTCCATGCACAACCGTTGCATATTTGTAATTATGATGATCCTTAAGGAAGTTTTCCAGTTCCTGCACATCGAGACTCTCGCGGTAATCTCTGGAATAGAGTTCCGGTTTGCCGCCGTACATGGAAACAAAATCGGCAAATCCTCTGCCATAAATACCATTATCCAGTACAAGGACGCGGTCACCAGGTTCGGTCATGGAAGCACAGGCGGCTTCCAGTCCGAGAATCCCCTCTCCGCCAAGGATGAGGGTTTCGTTTTCTGTGTGAAGAAGACGGCTGATCTCTTCACAGGTTTCCTTATAAAATTCTACAAAATCTGTATCAAGATCAGGATTGGTGCATTCTTTGCTGCGGGCCAGGCGCACATTTTCGGCAACCTGTGTCGGCCCGGGGGTCATAATTTTATACATGAGATCAGATCCTTTTTAAATTTTTATTTTTTTAAACCAGATTTTTTGGCTGCAACATTCAGTGGTGCGATTACGATGAGTGTAATTACGGCTGCAACACCGATCTGTACCAGGTTACCCGGAATAGAAGCAACCGGTGAGAGTGGGTTCCCGTAAATAACAACTTCTGCGATGTAGTAACCAACAACCTTGATCACACATGCAGCTGCGATTGCGATCACATACCATTTGAAATTCTGATGTTTTTCATCTTCGGTAAGCTTACCTACAGTAAATCCCATCAGTCCGACGATAACAAGGGTAAATGGAGCCCATAAAGTCCAGCCGGAGAGCAGATCAAAAAGTCCCATTCCGACACCACCTGCAATCGCACCGGTCTTTTTACCGAAGATGATCGCACCAATGAAAAGGGGAACGTTTCCGAGGTGGATCAGTCCGCCGTTTGCTGCAATCGGAAGGCGGACGTTGATGAATGCCGTAAAGATGTAAGTCAGTGCTACGAAGACTGCTGTTACGGTAAGAAACTGAACGGAAGAAGAAAATTCCCGTTCACCTGCTGCTGTCTGTACATTTGTGTTTGCCATGATGATAATTCCTTTCCTGGAAGGTAAGAGTTTGAATCTGTTTTATGAAACAGATATAAAACCTCCCGTTTAACTATGTTTTTGATGGGTATACTTTACAACAGAACTGTACATGAATAAAGAGGCAGTTTTGATAAAAAATAAGGGGACAGTTTAAATCACAGCAATATCCATGCAGAGGAAACAGATTTTCAGGTTGTGATGGTTCAGGCTGCATGGTATGATAAACAGGAGTTGTAGAGATAAGGAGAATGATTTTTAATGGAACAGGAAACACAGACCACACACAAACGAAGAGTACGATATAAAGGAAAATATCCACGCAAATTTGAGGAAAAATACAAAGAACTGAATCCGGAGAAATATAAGGATACCATTGAGCATGTCATCAGTAAGGGAAATACACCGGCCGGAATGCACATTTCCATTATGGTACAGGAAATTCTGGACTTCCTCAAAATCCAGCCTGGAGAGACAGGATTTGATGCAACTCTCGGATATGGCGGACATACGAAGGCAATGATGGAGTGCCTGCATGGAGAGGGACATATGTATGCGACGGATGTAGATCCGGAAGAATCAGCCAAAACCCGCAAGCGTCTGGCGGAGCAGGGATTTGGGGAGGATATCCTGACCGTGAAGCTTCAGAATTTTTGCACGATTGATGAGATTGCGAAAGAAGCAGGCGGTTTTGATTTTATACTCGCGGACCTTGGCGTGTCTTCCATGCAGATCGACAATCCAAAGAGAGGTTTTTCATTCCGTGCAGATGGACCGCTGGATCTTCGTCTGAATCAGGAAAAGGGAATCAGTGCAGCGGAGCGGCTGGACAAGATCAGTAGGGAAGAGCTTGCCGGAATGCTGTATGAGAATTCCGATGAGCCATACTGTGAGGAAATCGCCAAAGCAATCACAGATGAGATACGCAAGGGGAATCGTGTAGATACGACTACGAAACTGCGTGAGATCATAGAGAAGACGCTTTTTTTCCTTCCGGAAAAAGAAAAGAAGGATACCGTCCGCAAGACCTGCCAGCGTGTTTTCCAGGCACTTCGTATCGATGTAAACCGTGAATTTGAAGTGCTCTATGAATTTATGGAAAAACTTCCGGATGCCCTTAAGCCGGGCGGACGTGTTGCAATCCTGACATTTCACTCCGGAGAGGATAAACTGGTCAAAAAAGCCCTCAAGGCCGGATACAAGGCAGGAATCTATTCTGATTATGCCAGAGATGTCGTACGTCCATCCGCACAGGAATGCGCCCAGAACGGACGTGCCAGATCGACCAAGATGCGCTGGGCAGTGAAAGCAGAATAGTTTTCTATACATAAAAAATGAAGATTCTGTGAAATGCTTTTTAAAAGTATTGACAGCGAAGAGAATAATTATTACAATTAACCTATCATAAAAGTATGTTGAATGAGACTGTTACAGTAGAACTAAAATTTATTGTGACAGTCTTTTGTTTTGCTGCTATGGAGTTCATTCAAATTCACGCGTTGTAACTGAAGGTAGCAGTAATACTGCTACAGAAAGGAAACAAATCATGAAACATGAGAAACTATATGTCAGCGGAATGACCTGTACCAACTGCCAGACCAGAATAGCATCAGCATTGAATGCTCGAAGTGGAATTACAGAAATTTCCGTCAGTTACGAAACCGATACGGCAGAATTTTCCTATGACCCGTCGAAGATTTCTCTGGAGCAGATCATAGAAATCATAGGAAATCTCGGTTACGAAGCATCGGCACAGAACATTTCAAAAAAGAAAGTCATACTGAATACTGTGCGGGAAATTGCAATTATTGCGGTGCTGTTTTTACTGCTGCAGAGATTCGGGATTTTGAACCGGCTTGTGCCGGATTCTCTTGCGGACAGTGAGATGGGATATGGGATGCTGTTTGTGATCGGACTAATCACTTCCATCCATTGCATTGCCATGTGCGGCGGAATCAACTTGTCTCAGACATTACGGAAAGATACGTCGACAGAAATTTCAAGAGCCATGTTCCGAAATACCCTGGAATATAACACCGGGCGTGTGATCGCGTATACAGTAATCGGTGGTGTGCTGGGAGAAATCGGGGCATTGGCCGGGATTGGAAGCAGCTTACAGACATCCACATTTTTTCAGGGAATGCTCAAATTATTTGCAGGAATTATCATGGTAGTGATGGGCATAAATATGCTCGGGATTTTTCCAGGGCTTAGAAAGCTGACGATACACATCCCGAATTTCAATAAAAACACAAAACAAAAACCAGGCAGAAAGCCTAGAACTCCATTTTTCATTGGGATTTGCAATGGTTTCATGCCATGCGGCCCGCTGCAGTCCATGCAGGTCGTTGCGCTGGCATCCGGAAATCCGATGGCAGGAGCTTTGTCTATGTTCTGTTTCAGCCTGGGAACTGTCCCGCTGATGCTTGGATTCGGTTCAGCAGTATCCATACTTGGAAAACGGTTCACAAGGCAGGTTCTGAAAGTCGGTGCGATTCTGGTGGTAGTTATGGGACTATCTATGATGGTGCAGGGCGGTAACTTATCAGGTCTGAACGGTAAAGTTACAGGTACACTTATAGCAGAAAATACGAATACAGATGCAGATACCACAACAAGTGAAGCAACTGTGAACCCAGATCAGACAACTGAGACGACAACTGCAGCAGATACAACTACAGCATCAGAAGACGCATCCGCAAATACAGACGAAATGCAGTACGTCACCAGTACCTTACAGCCGGGTAGAAGTTATCCGGACATCACGGTTAAAGCAGGAGAGCCTGTAAAATGGACGGTCGATGCTCCGGATGGAAGTGTCAACGGATGCAATTACATGATCATACAGCAGGATCTGGGAATCCAGTATGCTTTTGACGAGGGCGAAAATGTAATCGAATTTACACCGGAAAAAGCAGGAACTTACACCTACACCTGCTGGATGGGAATGATCACAGGAAAGATTTATGTAGAAAGTTGAGGAAAAAACGATGAAAAAATTTATGATAACAGCAGTAATGGCAGTTATGTTAATAACAACAGCAGCAGAATATGGAAGCGTAGTAAATGTAATGGCAGCAGCTTCCAGTACCACAAAGAAAGCAGAGAAAAAGACAACAAAAACAACAGGGGATAAAGAAGACAAAGAAGAAACAGCAAAAATAGAAAAAGGTGACAGTCTGGTCATTAAAACAGATGATCTTTCCGAAGATGCAGCGTTTTATCCAATTGAAGTAGATGGAACAGAGATGGAAGTGATCGCGGTAAAGGATTCAGAGGGGAACATCCGTACCGCATTCAATACCTGCCAGATCTGTTATGATTCCGGCAATGGCTATTACAAGCAGGAAGGCGATACGCTGGTCTGCCAGAACTGCGGTAATTCCTTTACGATGGATCAGGTCGGACAGACAGCAGGAGGCTGCAACCCATCCCCGATCATGGATGATGACAAAACCGTGGCAGAGGATGAAATACAGATTTCCTATGATTTCCTGAAAGAATCCTCAGATATTTTTACAAACTGGAAAAGAAAATAGAATTTACGGAAATTATTATCTCATGTTCTCACAGAAGATTTTTTCCATACTTGCTTTAAGCGGAACGCCGAGTCTGGCAAGAGTTCCGTCCAGAACGGCAAAAACTTCGCGTACATTATAGAAAGTCGCATTGTTTGCCATGATGATAATTCCTTTATGCCAGAGATGTCGTACGTCCATCTGCACAGGAATGTGCCCAGAACGGACGTGCCAGATTGACCAAGATGTGCTGGACGATAAAAGCAGAGCGAATTCTGAGCAAATAAAAAATGAAGACATCGGGGAGAAATCGCAGATGTCTTCATTCATTTATATGAGTTATTTATCAGCACCGTAGTACTGGTCAGCACCGAAGCCAAGAATCAGTAAAAAAATCGGCTGTAAAAAAATAAGACCAATTGCAAAACCAATCCCGCGGCCAAAGGCTCTTGACAGTTTTACACAATACATGATGCTGATAACGGCGATTATAATTCTGAGCAGTGCAACAATCAGCATAAGAAGCATATTATCTCCAGCTGGATCGGCTTCTGATATACAGGAAACCACAATCCCAAGGATAAAGCTCAGCCAGAAATAAGATGTCTGCCATGCGATCTTGTAAGAAACATAATCACCGTAGATCGGAATAATGCTTTTCCATCCGGCCTCCCCGGCCTTGGTAAAAATATTCCAGTTTGCTATGATCTGCAATATCCACCAGGCAAGTGCAAAGATCAGATAGATACCGCCTAATACCATCATGTAGCTCATCATAATAAGTCCCATATGCAACACCTCCGGATTTTTTTGATAATTCTATTAAAGCACAATACGGGTGGGCTGTCAAATGGGGGAGGTGGGCAGAAAAATTCATGACATGTTTACCTTATCGTGCTATACTGTTCAAAATGAAGTTTCACGGGGATTTGTAATGGAAAGCCCTGTGGGAAAAGAACAGTTCACAGCCAATGCATTGGCAGCTTAAAAATAGATATTGGATGTATTAAAGGAGTACTTACATGAACAACTTACTAGATAAAATCCATCAGCAAAACGCCACTGCTTTTACCCACAGCGGTAAATTCCACGCAGATGATGTGTTTTCTGCTGCGTTATTATTATATTTAAACCCGGAGATCACGATCATACGCGGCAACCGCGTGCCAGAAGATTTTGACGGTATCGTATTTGATATCGGCAGAGGCAGATACGACCATCACCAGAAAGACAGCAGAGTCCGTGAGAACAGCGTACCGTATGCGGCATTTGGGCTTCTCTGGGAGGAACTTGGCACAGAAATTCTCGGAGAAGAACTGGCGCAGAAATTCGATGAATCCTTTGTACAGCCATTGGATAACAACGATAACACCGGTGAGAAAAACGAGCTAGCTTCACTGATTGGGAACTTTAATCCAACCTGGGATGCCGAAGGAAGCAACGACGAAGCCTTTTTCCAGGCAGTCAGTGTTGCCGGAATGATCCTGGAAAACAAATTCGACCGTTATAGAGGAAACGAGCGTGCAGACAAACGAGTAGAAGAAATCTACGAAAGACATATGCAGGCATTTCATGACAGAGAAAAACACTGCGAGGATGCACGAATTCTGATTCTTCCAGAGTTTGTTCCCTGCCAGAAATTCTTATCTGAGACACCAATTGCATTTGTGGTATTCCCGTCCAACAGAGGCGGTTACTGCATCCAGCCACAGAAAAAAGAATACGCCATGAATTATAAATGCAGTTTCCCATCAGAATGGCTTGGTCTCGAAAACGAAGAACTCAAAGCAGTGACCGGTCTTAAAACAGCAAATTTCTGCCACAAAGGCGGATTTCTTATGACAACCGGTGAACTTGCAGATGCAGTACAGGCATGTAAGATCAGTATGGAACAGTTTTGCGAGAAACCAGTGATCGTAAGCTTTGGCGGAGATATCGAATATGATGAACTTCTCCATCAGCTCCCTAAATTGCAGGCAGCAGAAATTATTTGCATAGATTTCCCGGATATTCCTGAACTTGAAATCCAGGGAATTTACGTTGAGGTAGCCATGGAAAAACAGGAGTGGAAATCCAGAATCAAGGAGCAGGTAAAACAGATTCTGAAATACAAACCAGAAGCCGTTTTTGTCGGAGAAAATCTGTTCGCAGCATATCCAATTGTACATGCACTGCGTAAAAAGCATATCCCGGTGCTGGTGCCGGCAGAAAAAGATGGGCAGAAGTTGATCGTACGCATTCCATCGGGATCCTAAACTGATAATATCGTAGTATATATAAGATATAAAAGGAGTTGGAACAACAGATGATTCGTCTTCAGGATATCGCAGAAATGGCAGGCGTCAGCCGCACCACCGTATCAAATGTGATAAACGGCAATACCAAGAGAGTTTCCCAGGAAACGATTGATAAAATCACGGCAATCCTTAAAGAACAGAACTATGTTCCTCATATGGGTTCCGTGATGCTTTCCGGTCATGGCTCCAGAATCATAGGTGTAGTACTTGGATTTCATTATGCACATGGCATACAGTCCCTTCAGGATCCGTTTGTGGGCGAACTCGTTGGAACCATTCAGATGGAAACTGAAGAAAAGGGCTATTACGTTATGCTCATCGGCGGCGAAAATATCCAGAACGTAGTGGACATTGCTTCAAAATGGAATGTCGAGGGGCTGATCATCCTTGGATATAATGAAGAACAGTACCGCAGGCTTTCCCGGAAGCTGAATAAAAAGATGATTCTGATCGATACTTACCCCGAAGGTGCCTATACCTTCCCGAATGTCGGTGTAGATGATTACTCGGGAGGATATCAGATAGGAGAATATCTCTATTCCTGCGGATATAAGAAGGCTCTGTTTGTTGCGGAGACAGAGCAGGACAGTGACTACTATCGATGGATGGGATTCAAACAGGCGATGGAAAAGAGGGGAAAATTCTGCAGTCGTTCCCGATATATAGTTGTTCCGGGTGAGAAACATTTACGTCTCAGGAAATACGGGGAATTTCTTCCGCGATTTCTTGAAGCCGGAGCACTGGCTTTTTCTTCAGATTATGGTGCAATTGAGGCGATGAATTTCTTTTTTGACAAAGGAATCAGGATTCCGGATCAGATATCCATTACAGGTTACGATGACAGTATATATGCGAGTATGGTTCGTCCGAAACTGACGACAGTTCATCAGGATGTCCGGCAAAAAGCACATGTGGCGTTGAAATGTCTGATGAAACTGATCAAGGGAGAAAGGCTGGAAGAATTAAATATAAAAAGTCCGGTTTATCTGGTAAAGAGGGATTCTGTCAGGGAATGACAGGATCGTTCTTTTTTTGCACTCATAGATGGAAAGTAAAGAGGAAAGCTTTGTGTAAAATGCATAAAAACGCCTCGTAAACTTTGGATAAAATTTAAGTTTCTCGAGAAACCTGTTGATTTTCCAGTGATACTGGAGTTATGATAAAGTCACCAAAAGGGAACAGGACAGACGTGTCCAGGGTAGTGTTTCAACATGGCGTTCGCGTCTTACCTGCTGGTATTTATTCCTATACTGCTTGTATATCTTTTCTGTCAGAAATGGATCATGAACGGTGTTGTTGCCGGAGCAGTCAAATGATGATGTAAGGAGTAAATGTTCAGAGTTACAGGATTTGTGCCACAGCGAAGTAATTCTAAAATATTGGTGAATAAAATCATAAGAAACAGGAGGCTCAAATAGCATGGAGAAAAAATGGTGGAAAGAAAGCGTCGTATATCAAATATATCCGAAAAGTTTTAATGACAGCAATGGAGATGGCATTGGAGATATCAGAGGAATCATACAGAAACTTGATTATCTGAAAGAACTTGGCGTAAATGTGCTGTGGATTTCTCCTATGCTTGAGTCTCCACAGGATGACAATGGTTACGATATTTCAGATTATCAGAAGATTTATAAAGACTACGGAACAATGGAGGATTACGAAGAACTGCTTGCCGAGGCACATAAACGTGGCATCAAGATCCTGATGGATCTCGTAGTCAACCACACTTCTGATGAACACAACTGGTTCATTGAGAGCCGCAAGTCCAAAGACAATCCGTACCGTGATTATTATATCTGGAAAGATCCTGTCAATGGAAAAGAACCAAACAACTGGGGCGGTGCATTTGGCGGTTCTGCATGGGAATATGATGCGCAGACCCAGATGTATTACCTGCATCTGTTCTCAAAGAAACAGCCGGATCTCAACTGGGAAAACGAGAAAGTACGTCAGGAAGTTTATGATATGATGACATTCTGGTGTGAAAAAGGAATCGATGGCTTCCGTATGGATGTTATCAGTATGATTTCCAAAGATCAGGCATTTCCGGACGGAGAAATGAACAATAGCCTCTATGGCGATTTTGGACCATATTGCGTACATGGTCCGAGGGTTCATGAATTTCTTCAGGAAATGAACAGAGAAGTACTTTCCAGATATGATATCATGACAGTTGGTGAAACTTCAGGAGTTACTATCGAAGAGGCACAGAAATATGCGGGAGAAGCCGGAAAAGAACTGAATATGGTATTTCAGTTTGAGCATGTGGATAATGGAAGCGGTGATTACGGAAAGTGGACAACTGAGAAATATGATTTCAAAGAGTTCAAGCGCATCATGATCAAATGGCAGGAAGAACTTCAGGGCAAAGCATGGAACAGCCTGTTTCTTGGAAATCATGATCAGCCGAGAAGTGTCAGCCGATTTGGAAATGACAATCCGGCATACAGAGAGACTTCCGCAAAAATGCTGGCAACCTGTCTTCATATGATGCAGGGAACGCCGTACGTATATCAGGGTGAAGAGCTTGGTATGACAAATGTCTACTTCGATAAACTGGAAGACTATCGTGATATTGAGAGTATCAATTTCTTTACAGAACTTACGGAATCAGGACTTATGACTCCGGAATACATGATGAAATGTCTGATGCTGAGAAGCCGTGACAATGCGAGAACCCCGATGCAGTGGGATGATTCAGAACAGGCCGGATTTACAGATGGCGAGTCCTGGATCAAAGTGAACCCGAACTATAAAGAGATCAATGCGGTGCAGCAGCTCAAAGATCCGAACTCTATTTTCCATTACTATCAGAAACTGATCAGCCTGCGTAAAGAAAAAGACATCATCGTTTATGGTGAGTTTGAACCGCTCTACCGTGACGACGAGCAGATTTTTGTTTACACAAGAAAACTGGATCAGGAAAAACTTCTGACAGTCTGCAATTTCAGTGAAAGAAATGCAGAGATGGAGATTCCGGAAGAATTCAAAGGTGCAGAATGCCTGATCACAAATCTTGACAGAACTGTATTTGAAGGTAAAATTGTTTTGAAACCATATGAGGCATTTGTATTATATAAATAAGAGGTAACACAGAGATGATCAGAAAATACAGATATGGAACTCCGTTTGACACGGAGGCACTGACCGAAAAAATTGAAACAACTGAGGGCGTTTTTCCATATGGAGAAATCAGTCAGGAAGAGGGATTTGCTTTTACTTATATCATGGACGAAGATGATATCGTCTATGGCCTGGGTGAATCCAACCGCGGAATCAACAAAAGAGGCTACTGCTACATCAGCAACTGCACAGATGATCCGGAGCATACAGAGGACAAGCGTTCTCTGTACGGAGCTCACAACTTCATTATCGTGAGCGGCAAGACGACGTTTGGATTATTTTTTGACTATCCGTCAAAACTGACCTTTGACATCGGATATACCAGAATGGATACCCTTAAAGTATCCTGCGAAAATGCAGATCTGGATATTTACGTGATCGAGGGCGAAAATGCTTATGATATCGTAAAACAGTTCCGTCATGTGATCGGGCGCAGCTACATCCCGCCGAAGTTTGCTTTTGGTTTCGGACAGAGCCGCTGGGGTTACACCACAAAGGAAGATTTCCGCACTGTTGCAAAAGGATATCGCGAGAATCACATCCCGATCGATATGATCTATATGGATATTGATTATATGCAGTCTTTTAAGGATTTCACACTGAGCGAAGAAAACTTCCCGGATTTTCCGGAATTTGTACAGGAAATGAAGGACCAGGATCTTCGTCTGATTCCAATCATCGATGCCGGAGTCAAGGTCGAACCGGGATACGATGTTTACGAGGAAGGCGTCAGAAACAACTATTTCTGCAAGAGAGAGGACGGAAGTGATTTCGTTGCAGCCGTGTGGCCGGGAGATACCCACTTCCCGGATATGCTGAATAAGGATGCCAGAAAGTGGTTCGGAGACAAATATCGTTTCCTTATTGAACAGGGAATTGAAGGCTTCTGGAACGATATGAACGAGCCGGCAATCTTTTATTCCTCTGAAGGACTTAAAGAAGCAAAAGAACTTGCCGGAGAGTTTGCAAAAGACACAGAAGGCAGGGTCCATCCGTGGGATATGCAGGCAAAGATGAAGGGCATTGCAAACAATCCGGAGGATTACAGAAGATTTTACCACAATGTGGATGGCAAAAAAATCCGTCACGACAAAGTGCATAACCTTTTTGGCTACAACATGACAAGAGCAGCAGGGGAAGCCTTTGAGCGTATTGATCCGGAAAAACGTTTCCTGATGTTCTCCAGATCTTCCTATATCGGAATGCACCGTTACGGTGGAATCTGGACCGGTGACAATAAATCCTGGTGGTCACACATCCTTCTTAATCTGAAGATGATGCCATCTCTGAATATGTGTGGATTCATGTACACAGGTGCCGACCTTGGCGGATTTGGCGCAGATACAACCAGAGATCTGGTGCTCCGTTTCCTTGCTTTGGGTGTATTCACCCCGTTAATGCGTAATCATGCGGCAGAAGGAACCAGAGAGCAGGAATGCTACCAGTTCGAAAACATCGAGGATTTCCGAAATGTCATTAATACCAGATACCGTCTCGTACCGTATCTGTACAGCGAGTACATGAAAGCTGCACTGAACGATGACATGTACTTCAAACCGCTCGGCTTCGTTTATCCGGATGACAAGATGGCGATTCGCGTAGAAGACCAGCTCATCCTCGGAAACGAGATCATGATCGCACCGGTCTACGAGCAGAATGCAAGAGGACGCTACGTTTACCTGCCGGAAGAAATGAAATTCATCAAGTTCCTGCCAGACGGAACCATTTCCGAAGAAATCCTCGCAAAAGGAGTTCACTATGTAGACGTGGCACTCAACGAAGTACCGCTCTTCATCCGAAGCGGCAAATGCATCCCAATCGCAGAAGTGGCAGAGTGCGTGAAGGATATTGATACAGAGCACCTTAAGATGCTTGGATACGAAGGCAGCAGCTATACTCTGTATGAAGATGACGGAATCCATAAGGATTATGACAAGGAAGAGAATTACAGGATTCTGACGAAATAAGGTAATAGTTAATGTGAATATGCGTAGATGAAAGCAGGGCTGACAGTCTGTTAGGGATTGTCGGCTCTGTTTTTGTGTTCACAAAATGTTCACAAATAATTAGCACTCACCTCTTTACAGTGCTAACAATGTGTGTTATAGTACAAGCATAACAAAGATAACCCAAAGGGTACGGAAAGAAATTTCGGTATCCTTTTCCTACGATATAGAGGAGGAGAGCCTATGAATATCAGTAAATTTACTCAGAAATCTGTACAGGCTGTTCAGGATCTTGAGAAGGTTGCTTATGAGTATGGCAATCAGGAAGTAGAGCAGGAGCATCTTTTGTATGCACTGTTAACACAGGAGGACAGCCTGATTCTCAAACTGATTGAGAAGATGGATATCAATAAAGAATATTTTATCAACGTAGTAAAGAAAGCCTTGGATGCCAAGGTAAAAGTATCCGGCGGTGATCTGAGATTTGGACAGTATCTGAACAAATCTCTTGTAAATGCAGAGAACGAAGCGAAGGCAATGGGAGATGAATATGTTTCTGTTGAGCATCTGTTTCTGTCTCTTCTGACACAGCCGAGTCCGAGTATGAAGAAGATCTTTAATGAATTCGGTATCACCAGAGAAAGATTTCTCCAGGCACTTTCTACCGTGAGAGGCAACCAGAGAGTTGTCAGTGATAACCCGGAAGCAACCTATGATACTTTGAACAAATATGGTGAGGATCTTGTCGAGAAGGCGAGAAACCAGAAACTGGATCCGGTCATCGGACGTGATGCAGAAATTCGCAATATCATCCGTATTCTTTCCCGTAAGACCAAGAATAACCCGGTGCTGATCGGTGAGCCTGGTGTCGGTAAGACAGCAGCCATCGAAGGACTGGCACAGCGAATCGTTGCCGGCGATGTTCCGGAAGGCCTTAAGAATAAGAAAATTTTTGCGTTGGATATGGGAGCACTGGTTGCAGGTGCCAAGTATCGTGGTGAATTTGAGGAACGTCTCAAAGCAGTCCTCGAAGAAGTGAAGAAAAGTGAGGGCGAGATCATCCTCTTCATCGATGAACTTCACCTGATCGTCGGAGCCGGTAAGACAGACGGTGCGATGGATGCAGGTAATATGCTGAAACCTATGCTTGCCAGAGGTGAACTGCATTGTATTGGTGCCACCACACTGGACGAGTACCGTCAGTACATCGAGAAAGATGCCGCACTGGCACGTCGTTTCCAGCCGGTTATGGTCGATGAGCCGACCGTAGAAGATACCATTTCCATCCTTCGTGGACTGAAGGAAAGATATGAAGTCTTCCATGGTGTCAAGATTACAGACAGCGCACTGGTGGCAGCAGCTACACTTTCACACAGATATATCACAGACAGGTTCCTGCCAGATAAGGCAATCGACCTGGTAGATGAGGCCTGTGCCCTGATCAAGACCGAACTGGATTCCATGCCGACCGAACTGGATGAGCAGAGACGTAAGATCATGCAGCTTGAGATCGAGGAATCTGCCCTTAAGAAAGAAACAGACAATCTGAGCAAGGAGCGTCTTGCAGATCTGCAGAAAGAGCTTGCAGAGATGCGTGATACCTTTAATACTCAGAAGGCACAGTGGGACAATGAGAAACATTCTGTAGAGAAGCTCCAGAAATTACGTGAGCAGATCGAGGATATCAATAAACAGATCCAGAAAGCAAAACAGAACTACGATCTGGAAAAAGCAGCTGAGCTGCAGTATGGTGAGCTGCCGAAACTCCAGAAACAGCTGGAGATAGAGGAAAGACAGGTCAAAGAAAGTGACCGCAGTCTGGTACATGAAGCTGTCACAGATGATGAGATTGCAAGGATTATCTCCCGTTGGACAGGTATTCCGGTAACGAAACTGACTGAAGGCGAGAGAACGAAACTTCTTGGTCTGGAGGATGAACTGCATAAACGTGTGATCGGACAGGATGAAGGTGTACGTCTTGTTACAGATGCAATCCTTCGTTCCAAAGCAGGAATCAAAGACCCGTCCAAACCGATTGGATCTTTCCTGTTCCTTGGACCTACCGGTGTTGGTAAGACAGAACTTGCCAAGACACTGGCAGCCACTCTGTTTGATGATGAGCAGAATATGGTACGAATCGATATGAGTGAGTACATGGAGAAATATTCTGTATCTCGTCTGATCGGAGCGCCTCCGGGATATGTAGGATACGAAGAAGGCGGTCAGCTTACAGAGGCTGTTCGTCGTAAACCATACAGCGTTGTCCTGTTTGATGAGATTGAGAAGGCACATCCGGATGTATTTAACGTACTTCTTCAGGTGCTGGATGACGGACGTATCACAGATTCTCAGGGCAGAACTGTAGACTTCAAGAACACGATTCTGATCATGACTTCCAATATTGGTTCTCCATATCTTCTTGATGGTATTGATGAGAAGGGTGAGATCAAACCGGAGGCTCAGGAGCAGGTTATGAATGACCTGCGTGGACATTTCCGTCCGGAATTCCTGAACCGTCTGGATGAAATTATTATGTTCAAACCATTGACAAAAGAGAACATTGGTGGCATAGTCGACCTTATGGTCAAAGAACTCAGCGACCGTCTGGCAGATCAGGAGCTTTCCCTGGAACTGACTGATGCGGCAAGAACTCAGGTAATTGAAAATGGATATGATCCGGTATATGGAGCACGTCCGCTGAAACGTTATCTGCAGAACTATGTGGAAACACTTGCAGCCAAGAAGATTCTTTCCGGTGATGTACATCAGGGCGATACGCTTGTGCTGGATGTCAAAGACGGTGAGTTTGTGATCAATACAAAATAGATGTGACTGTGGATGTAACTGACAGTCACAGGAAAATTGCAGGAGGCAGCTATGATACCAAAGGATCCGGTGATGCTGTTGAGTTACGTTAATACACAGCTCAGAGATTATTATGACTCGCTTGATGATTTCCTTAAGGATAAGGAATTGTCAGGAGAGAGCCTGATAAAGAAACTCGCGTCGATCGATTATGAGTACGATGCGGAACTCAATCAGTTTGTATAAAGAATTCCCGGTGATGGGAAATTTAAGAAAGACTCTGTTTAGTGGACACCCTGTGAATTATCTTCTGTGTGTGTTTCGTTTCAGAACTTCTGAGATACCAGGATATACAGAATTTTGCTAAATACAATTCAGAAAATGCTGAACTCGCATCATAGATGCTCAGACAGCAGCATTTTCTGAATTAACGCAAAAACCTGTATGATCCGGTATCTAAACGAAGTTCTTCAGGCGAAACAAAAGCAGAAGATAATCACGTGCGTCCCGGACAGAAGTCTTTTTTTCTTTCCTATCACCGTACTTTATACCCGTTAGCGTGTTCGGGGGTGTGGTCCCCACCGTGAGCTGATAACATATAGATTAACAGCCAATATATAAAAACTCCTGAGCAGGAAACATCTGCAAGAGTTCATAGAAATACTTGAAGATACCCTGGCTGTGTTATGGATAAAAAGTGCATTGTCTGAGCGTAAGCGAGTTATGCACTTTCTATCCATGATCTTAGCAGACAGGGTATATTCTTAGTATTTCTGAACTCTGAAGCCGTTTCCAATTCAGGAGCTTTTATATATGGCGTGGGATATATAATATCAGCACCAAACTCTGAAGTCGTTTCCAATTCAGGAGTTTCTATATATGGCGTGGAATATATGATTAGCCGGGCAAATGTTTATTGGGAATAAAATATAAAAATTATGTGAAATCCACAAAAAACAGTTGCATTTTTTGTGCAAATACATATAATAAATAATTAGTCAGCTAATGAATAGCCAACTAACGAAAAAAGACTATACGGAGGTGAAGAATTGTTTACAGAAGGAGAACCAGAGTTTTGCTCTGCAGAGCATAAGACAAGCTATCTGTCCATGCTGATGAGAATCAACCGCCGCTTTATGGGCAAGTGCTTTGGACAGATGCAGGAACTGGGCATTTATCCAGGACAGATTCCGGTACTTGGACTTCTGGCATATAAGGATGGACTCAGCCAGCGCGAGATCGCAGAAAAATTGAGAATCAAACCGCCAACGGTCAATGTAACTGTTCAACGACTGGAAAAAGCAGGATTCCTGTGCAGAAAAGCAGATGAAAAAGATCAGAGAATATCCAGAATCTACCTCACTGAAAAGGGACGACAGGCAAAAGAAAACGGTATGAAAAAAGTAGAAGAAAACGAAAAAATTCTTCTGGACGGTTTCAACGATACTGAACTTTGTCTCCTGAGAAGATTCCTGGAACAGATTACAGAAAATATCGAAAAAATACCAGTATCCTCTGGAAAAAATAATACAGAGAAAGAAGGACAGCAAAAGTGATCAAACTGATGAAATATCTCAAAAAATCAGCCGGCTATGTAATTCTGATCATAGCACTTCTGTTTCTTCAGGCATACTGCGACCTCTCTCTTCCGGATTACACATCCAAAATTGTCAATGTAGGAATCCAGCAGAGCGGTATCGAAGACAGTGTACCCGAAAAAATCAGAAAGACCTCAATGGACAGTCTTAAGCTGTTTATGGATGAAAATGATAAAGAAACCGTAGATTCCTTTTATGAGGAAGACGGAGATAATCTCGTACTGAAAAATGATGTGACATCTGAAGAACGTGATAAACTAAATGATATTCTGGCAAAACCGATGATGATCGCCGCAAGCTTTTTATCCGGAAGTGATGAAGTTACAGCCATGCTCTCCCAGATGGGAGTTCCGGAAGGAACAGATCCGATGCAGGCAATCACTATGATGCCAAAAGAAGCACTTGATGCGATGACGGAGAAAATCAGCGAGAAGATCGACAGTATGCAGGATTCTATCATCACCCAGGCTGGTGTATCTTATGTAAAGAGTGAATATGAAGCAATAGGGGAAGATGTAGATGCGATCCAGATGCATTATATCAAGATGTCAGGTGTCAAGATGCTCGGTATGGCACTTATCACCATGCTCTGTGCAATCTGCGTAGTGTTCCTTTCCTCCAGAGTGGCAGCAGCACTCGGCCATGATCTGAGAAATGCAGTGTACCGTAAGGTTATCACCTTCTCAAGCCGCGAATACCATAAGTTTTCCACAGCATCCCTGATCACACGATGCACGAATGATATTCAGCAGGTACAGCAGGTAATGGCAATGCTTTTCCGTATCGTACTCTACGCCCCGATCCTTGGTATCGGCGGTGTGCTCCGTGTATTACAGACAGATTCTTCCATGACATGGATTCTTGGTCTTGCAGTAGGACTGATTCTTGTTGTGATCATTGTTCTGTTTCAGGTGGCTATGCCAAAATTCACAGTATTACAGACATTAGTTGATAAACTGAACCTGGTAACACGAGAAATTCTGACAGGTATTCCAGTCATCCGTGCATTCAGCCGCGAGAAACATGAAGAAGAACGTTTCGAAGAGGCAAATGCAAGACTGACAAAAACAAACCTCTTTGTCAACAGATGCATGACCTTTATGATGCCTACCATGATGCTGATCATGAATGGAATTTCCGTACTGATCATCTACAGCGGAGCCTATGCCGTAGACAATGGAACCATGCAGGTCGGAAACGTTATGGCATTTATCCAGTACGCAATGCAGATCATCATGTCCTTCCTGATGATCACAGCCATGTCCATCATGCTCCCGAGAGCAAATGTGGCAGCACTTCGTATCAATGATGTACTTAAGACAAAAGTAAGCGTCACAGATCCGGAAAATCCAGTTCAGCCGGCAAAAGATGTCAAAGGAACTGTTGAATTTGATCATGTAAGCTTTGCTTATCCGGAAGCAGGAGAAAATGTCCTGACAGATATTTCCTTCAAGGCTGAAAAAGGCGAGACGATCGCTGTGATCGGAAGTACCGGAAGCGGTAAGAGTACCCTGGTCAATCTGATTCCACGTTTCTATGATGTGACAGAGGGACGTGTTCTTGTAGATGGTGTAGATGTCCGTGATATGACACAGAAAGATGTCAGAGACAGACTGGGATATGTACCACAGAAAGGAGTCCTTTTCTCAGGTACGATCGATTCCAACATCCGATACGGCAAGACCGATATTTCTGAAGAGAAAGTAAAAGAAGCCGCAGAGGTTGCTCAGGCAGCAGAATTTATTGAGACAAAACCAGAAAGATACGCCTCTCCGATCGCACAGGGAGGTACCAACGTTTCCGGCGGACAGAAACAGAGACTTTCTATTGCAAGAGCAATTGCCAAAAAACCTGAGATATTTATTTTTGACGACAGCTTTTCAGCTCTGGACTTCAAGACAGACAGTACCCTGCGTAAGGCACTGAAAACACATACAAAAGATGCAACAACGATCATTGTTGCACAGCGTATCAGCACAATCCTGAATGCAGATAAGATCATTGTTCTGGATGACGGACATATGGCAGGAATCGGCTCTCATAAAGAACTGATGGAGAACTGCGAGGTTTACCGTCAGATTGCAATGAGCCAGCTGTCAGAGGAGGAATTGGCATGAGTGAACAGAAACGACGTGGACCGATGGGCGGTCATGGACCGGGAATGCGCCCGACAGAAAAAGCAAAAGACTTCAGAGGTTCAATGGGAAAGCTTTTCAGTTATATGAGCCGTTATAAACTTCGCTTTGTAATGGTATTTATATTTGCAGTCGCAGGAACCGTTTTTAACATCGCAGGACCGAAGATCCTTGGTAAAGCAACGACAGAACTTTATACAGGTCTTGTTGCAAAAGTAAACGGAACAGGAGGCATCAATTTCGGGAAGATTGGGATGATCCTTCTGTGGACACTGGGCCTGTATCTGGCAAGTGCCTGCTTTTCCTTCATTCAGGGATGGATCATGACAGGAATCTCCAATGATGTAACCTATAATTTAAGAAAAGATATTTCAAAGAAAATCAACAGACTTCCACTCAACTACTTTGAGAGCAGAACCAACGGCGAAATCCTTTCCAGAGTAACGAACGATGTGGATACACTGCAGATGAGCCTCAACCAGAGCCTGACACAGCTCATCACATCTGTGACAACCCTGATCGGTGTATTTATCATGATGCTGTCCATTAATGTATGGATGACACTGGCTGCTCTTCTGATCCTGCCGGTTTCTATGTTCATCATTCAGGCAGTGATGAAGCACTCCCAGAAATATTTCCAGGCACAGCAGAAATATCTCGGTGCAGTCAATGGACAGATCGAGGAGAACTTCGGTGGTCACGATGTAGTAAGAGTATTCAATAAAGAAAACGATGTTCTGGAAGAATTTGAAAAAGACAACAGGCATCTCTACGAATCTGCATGGAAATCACAGTTCTTCTCAGGAATGATGATGCCGATCATGCAGTTTGTAGGAAACCTTGGATATGTTATGGTTGCACTTCTCGGCGGTATTTTTGTTATCAAAGGTTCCATCGAGGTCGGTGATATTCAGTCCTTCTTCCAGTATATCCGTAACTTTACTCAGCCGATCCAGCAGATCGCACAGGTTACAAACCTGCTGCAGTCTTCCGCAGCTGCATCTGAGAGAGTCTTTGAATTCCTCGATGAAGAGGAAGAAGTACAGCAGCCGGAGAATCCGGATTCCATCGAAGGACTAAATGGAAATGTTCAGTTCGAACATGTAGAGTTTGGCTATAACCCGGATAAGATCATTATCCATGATTTTTCTGCAGATGTACAGGACGGACAGAAAATTGCCATTGTAGGTCCGACCGGAGCAGGTAAGACCACCATGGTAAAACTTCTGATGCGCTTCTATGATGTAAACAAGGGTGCAATCAAGGTAGACGGTCATGATGTTAAGAACTTTAACAGAAGCGAACTTCATGAGATGTTTGGAATGGTGCTTCAGGATACCTGGCTGTTTTCCGGAACAATTATGGAAAACATCCGTTACGGACGCTTGGATGCAACAGATGAGGAGGTTATTGCAGCAGCAAAAGCCGCACATATCCACAACTTTATCATGCAGCAGCCGGGCGGATACCAGATGGTACTGGATGAGGAAACAAGCAATATCTCTCAGGGTCAGAAACAGCTTCTCACGATCGCAAGAGCTATCCTTGCAGACAATAAGATTCTGATCCTTGATGAGGCAACCTCTTCTGTAGATACCAGAACAGAGATGCAGATCCAGAAAGCGATGGACAATCTGATGAAGGGAAGAACAAGCTTCGTTATCGCCCACAGACTTTCTACGATCAAGGATGCAGATCTGATTCTTGTCATGAAAGATGGAGATATCATCGAGCAGGGCAGCCACGAAGAACTGCTGGCAGCGAAAGGCTTCTATGCAGATCTTTATAACAGCCAGTTTGACAATGAATCCTCTGAACTTTGCTCATAAAAAAGAAAAATCCCAATATAGCGGATAGCAAATATCCGTCTGACGACCAGAGTTACTGCGAATGAAACAAACAGTAACAACCGTCCTGAAAAGACAGCTCCTGACAGGAGACAACTCTTGTCAACTGCTGTCTTTTTGAGTATAATGAAAAAATTAAGTAACTGTGAGGGTACTGAACAGTTACAACTATTATTAAGTCTGGCAGGAAAGGGAGGTATTATGATGAACGGCAGTATAGAAAGTGGCAGAGAGTACCTGCAGTATGTGATGGAATGTCTGAAGAAACGTCTTGCCCAGACCGATACGGCAATCCTTGAAGGAGAGAAAGAAATCGAGGATATGCATGAATATTACTGGGAAAACTATACAGAGATGGACGAGTATGGTTATGAAAATTATGATAACCAGCAGGCACTGTTCCGTCAGATGAATGCAAATGAAGAGCAGTTTCTTTTGCGTAAACGATTCAGGAAAATGATGGATTCTCCGTTTTTTGGAAGAGTGGATTTTCAGTATGACGGAGATGAGGAGCCGGAACTTTTTTATATAGGAATCGGAAATCTTTCCGAGACAGCAGGAAGCCGCCCTCTGGTCTATGACTGGAGAGCACCGGTCAGCGGACTTTTTTATGATTATGACAAAGGACCTGCAGCTTATGAAGCACCCTCCGGTATATTTGAAGGAGAGATCACATCCAAATGGCAGTACAAGATCCGCAATGGTCAGATGCTCTATGAGTTTGAGAGCGATGTCAAAATCGATGATGAGATCCTTGGTGCGGAGCTTGGAAGTAAGGGAGAGGTTCAGCTCAAGAACATTGTCCGCACGATCCAGAAAGAGCAGAATACAATCATTCGAAACACAAGTGATAAAATCATGGTAATCCAGGGAGCGGCAGGAAGCGGCAAGACCTCGGTTGCACTGCACAGGATCGCATATCTTCTTTATCATGACAGGGAGAATCTCAAGTCCTCAAATATCCTGGTACTTTCACCAAATGGTGTGTTTGCAGATTATATTTCACATATTCTTCCGGAACTGGGTGAGGAGAACATCCGGGAGATGAGCTTTGATCTGTTTGCCTATCGGGAACTGAAGGGAATTGTTTCGGACTGTGAGGACAGATACGATCAGATCGAAAGAGCAGTTCTGCTGCCAAAGTCCCAGGAACTGTGCAGAGAAAAGCAGTCCGCAGAGTTTGCTGGAAGGCTGGATGGATATATGCTTGGTCTGGAAGACGAGCTGATGAATTTCCGGGATATAGAATACAGGGGCAGTACACTTTCTGAGAAAGAGATCATTGATCTGTTTTACTTTAAATTTCTGGATATCCCGCTTCTCTCAAGAATGGAAGCAGTGGCAGAATATTTTATTGATCAGGTGGAGACACTGAGGGACAGAGACCTTGTGGACGAAGAAAAGGAAGAACTCCTTGGACGGTTTAACCGCATGTACGAAACCAGGGACTGCTATATACTGTACAGTCGTTTCCTTGAGCAGGAGGGATATGATCCTCTTCCGAGAGTTCCTCTGGAAAAAAGAAAACTGAAGTTTGAGGATGTGTATCCAATCCTTTATCTGAAGTACTCTCTTTTCCGCTGCAAAAATCACCACGGCATCAAGCATGTTGTAGTGGATGAGATGCAGGATTATTCCTGGATCCAGTATGTACTTCTTAAGAAACTGTTTCCGTGCAGAATGACGATCCTCGGAGACAAGGCGCAGACGATGGAAGAACAGCAGCAGGATGTTCTGAAATTCCTTCCGAAGATTTTTGGCAGAGATATCCGTAAGATCATCATGAACAGAAGTTACCGGAATACGATGGAGATTGCAGAGTATGCAAATAAACTCACCGGTATTCAGGATATGGAACTGTTTGAGCGTCACGGAGCTCCGGTTGAAGAGAGGATGTTTGCGCAGCAGAAAGAAGCCCTGGATGAAGTGATCCGACAGTGGGAGGCGAAGAAGGCAGATTATGAAACCGAAGTACTGATTCTTTTTACAGAGAAGGAGGCAGAGCGGGCGTATCTGTATATAGAAGAAAAACTGAAAAGTCTGGATCCGGACGGAGAATATCAGCTGAATTATATGAATCGTGACAGCCAGAGTTTCAAAAAGGGTCTGACAGTCACCACCTTTTATCTTGCAAAGGGTCTGGAATTTGACCAGGTATTTGGCGTTTTTGCGGAAAATGCAGATGACGGACTTATCAGACAGGCAAAGTATATTGCAGCAACAAGGGCACTGCATGAGCTTCATATGTATGAATATCAGGGACAGTAAGATTTGCATATTTTCAGCAAAAAACACAGTAGGAAAGTTATAGAAAAAACAGAAAGCGACACAGAAAATTCACATTAATTTATAGGAAATTCATAATCCACCAGGGAAAATTTATTGACATGTCTGTAATAAAACTGTAAAATATAGCACAAAGGTCTTAAAAAGAACTATAATCATAACCGACATAAGGAGGGTATTATGAGAAACAAAAGAATACTTGCGATTTCAGCAATTGCCATATCAGCATCTGTTTTCATGGCTGCCTGCGGCTTTGGCGGAGCAGATCCGGATGAATCTGTTGCAGTAAGTGTAACACCTACACCGGTTGCAACCGAGACACCGGCACCGACACCGACGATCGCTCCGAATGTACAGGCTACTACCTATACATCAGCAGACAAATCCGTAGCGATCAATCTGCCGAATGCAACCTGGGCAAATAAGACAGATGAGACGAATACACTCAGCTTTGAATCTCCGGACGAAGGCAACATCCTGATCCTCCACGGACAGGGAGAGGATACAATGGCGGCAACTGTGATCCCGAGTTCACAGGATATGGCCACTTCTCTTGAGCAGGCAGACGGAGACAAGACAGAGGGAACTGACTTTGAGATCCAGGAGTATAATTCCAAGGATGTCAACGGCATTGGTGTTTACACCTATACAACCAAGATGTTGAATACTGAGAAGAGCAATGGAAGTCTGTATGTACTCCATAAAGTCATTGCAAATGACACAGAATACTACAGCATCGAGGCATCTGTTAAGAAGGAAGATGTTCTTTCCGAAGTGAAAGCAGCTGTAGATTCTTTCCAGATCCTTGGAGATTCTTCTCTGAAAGAAGCTGCACCGAAGCAGGCAGCAGCTCAGACCAAGACAGATAATGCGAAAGCTTCTTCTGATGCAAATGCAGCTGCAGGAACTGACAGCAATGCAGCCGGAGCAGATACTTCTGCAGCCGCAGCTGACAGCAGTGCAGCGGATACTACAGGAAGTACTGATGGAAGCAGTGACGGATCCGAAAGCTATGACGATGGCTCCGGTGATTCCGGTTCAACAATCTCCAATTCTGCAGGATTTACAGATGAACAGCTTTCCAACACAGATGAGACAAGAACCATCTATCGTAACTCTGACGGACATCCGCTTGTAATCACACCGGATGGAAACGGAAGCTGGGTTGACTTTGATGGAAATACTTATAATTTCACCAGTGATGAAGATGCATATGATGAGAACGGCACAAGCTATTACTGGCACGGTGAGGGTGCAGACGTATATTATATGCCTGTTCCGCAATAATTCACAAAGAGAACAGAATCAGCTGCCGCTTCAGTAGCTGAGAACAAAAAGGCAGGTGAGCGATCATCTGCCTTTTTCCTCATAAAATAAAAGCAGGGGAGACGACTATGGGCGCATACGAGAAATTTGCACAGGTTTACGATCTGTTCATGGACAATATCGATTACGAAGAATGGGCAGACTATATTACAGATCATCTTAAGAAATATGGCATCGAGGATGGTCTGGTACTGGAACTTGGCTGCGGCACCGGAACGATGACGGGATTGCTTGCAGACAGGGGGTATGATATGATTGGAGTGGACAATTCCGGAGAGATGCTTGCAGAGGCTATGGAGAAACGAATGGAGTCCGGACAGGATATTCTGTATCTTCAGCAGGATATGCAGGAGTTTGAACTGTATGGAACTGTCCGTGCCATAGTCAGTGTCTGTGACAGTCTGAATTACATTACGGAGAGAGAGGAACTTCTTCAGGTTTTCCGTCTGGTCAATAATTATCTGGATCCGGAGGGACTTTTTCTGTTTGATATGAACACAATACATAAATACAGAGATATTCTTGGAGATACCACCATTGCGGAGAATCGGGATGAAGGGAGCTTTATCTGGGACAACAGCTATGACCCGGAAAATGGACTGAATATCTATGAACTGGCAGTCTTTCTTCCGAGAGAGGACGGCCTTTATGAGAAGGCAGAGGAGGTTCACTGCCAGAAGGCTTACGCACAGGAGGAGATAGAAGAACTGATCCGTGAGGCGGGAATGGAACTTCTGGAGGTGTACGATGCATATACAGGCAGACCGGCAGCCGACGACAGTGAGAGATTATTCTTTATCGCAAGAGAAAAAGGAAAAGCAAAATAAGAAACGAGGTAAGATTCATGAGTGATTATATAGTAAGAGCAATTGCGGCAGACAGTCAGATACGTGCGTTTGCGGCGGTTACAACAGAGACAGTAGAGACAGCAAGAAAGGATCATAACACCAGCCCGGTTGCAACAGCAGCACTTGGCCGTCTTCTGACAGGCGGGGCCATGATGGGAATTATGATGAAGGGTGACAAGGATATCCTGACTCTTCAGGTAAAGGGTGACGGTCCGATCGAGGGAATTACAGTAACAGCAGATTCCAAAGGAAGAGTAAAAGGATATGTGGGAAATCCGGATGTGATCATTCCGGCAAATGCCAACGGTAAACTGGATGTATCAGGAGCAGTCGGAAACGGATTCCTTCAGGTCATAAAGGATATGGGACTCAAAGAACCATATGTTGGACAGGTAGGACTTCAGACCGGAGAAATCGCAGAGGATCTGACCTACTATTTCGCAGCAAGTGAGCAGGTTCCGTCTGCGGTGGGACTTGGTGTTCTGATGAATAAAGATAATACGGTACGTCAGGCAGGAGGATTTATCGTTCAGGTCATGCCTTTTGCAGAGGAAGCCACCATTGCAAAGCTGGAAGAAAACGTACAGAAGATTCAGTCTGTCACAACACTTCTGGAGCAGGGACATACTCCGGAGAGTCTTCTGGAGCAGGTGCTTGAGGGCTTCGATATTGAAATCAACGACAGAATCCCGACAGAATTCTACTGCAACTGCAGCAAAGAGCGTGTGGAAAAAGCACTGATCAGCATTGGAAGAAAAGATTTAAATGAGATGATCCAGGAAGGTAAGAGTATAGAACTGAACTGTCATTTCTGCAACACAAATTATGAATTCAGCGTAGAAGAACTTAAAGAAATCCTCAGAAAATGTAAATAAAGGGTAATTGTTCACATAAAGGAGGAACAGGGACATGAAGGACGGTTTTATCAAGGTAGCAGCAGGAACACCGGATGTACAGGTGGCAGACTGTGAATTCAATGCATCGGAAATCATCAAGATGGTTCATGAGATGGAAGCAGAGGGAGCAAAGGTCATGGTGTTCCCGGAATTATGCATCACAGCGTATACCTGCGGGGATCTTTTCTGGCAGGAAAACCTTCTGGAGGAAGCAAAGAAACAGTTATTCCGCATTGCAGAAGAGACAAAAGATGTAGAGGCACTGATTTTCGTAGGACTTCCGCTGGAATACAAGGGCAAGCTTTATAATGTGGCAGCTGGTCTGAATCATGGAGAGGTGCTCGGTTTCGTACCGAAGATCCATATTCCGAACTATAATGAATTCTATGAGGCAAGATATTTTACTTCCGGAGAGAATGTGGACGGAACAGTGACTGTCCACACAGAAGATTATGGATTCTGCCATATGGATGAACTTGACGATAATGACGATGTGGAATTTGATCTTGAGGCAGAGATCGAAGCACTGGAGGAAGCGGAATTCGAGGAACTGGAAGAGGTTGAGGACGACCCGGATTATATTGATGAAGATGAAGAAGAACTGATGGAACAGGATATCCCGATTTCATCCAACATACTGTTTACCTGTCCGGATATGCCAAAGCTCAGGATTGCAGCAGAAATATGCGAAGATCTCTGGGTTTTGAATCCGCCAAGTGTGGCACACGCCTATCATGGAGCAAACCTGATCGTAAATCTGTCTGCAAGCGATGAGGTTGTCGGTAAGGATTCCTACCGCAGAAGTTTGGTAAGTGCACAGTCTGCAAGACTCCTCTGCGGCTACATCTATGCGACTGCAGGTGAGGGAGAATCCACACAGGATGTTGTCTATGGAGGACATAATCTGATTGCAGAAAATGGCACAATCCTTGCAGAGAGCAGACGTTTTGTAAACGGTGCACTCTATGCAGATCTGGATATCCACAGACTGGAGAATGAGAGAAGAAGAATGACAACCTGTCGTTTTGTATCGGATTTGGCTCCGGAAGGGCAGGATGTATTCTATAATGAAGTTTATTTTAATATCAGCAGAGGAACCACAGAACTTACACGGAAATTTGATTCCAGACCATTCGTACCGGGAGTCAGAGAAGAAAGAGAACGTCGCTGCGATGAGATCCTGAACATTCAGGCGATGGGACTTAAGAAACGTCTTGCACATATCCACTGCCAGAATGCAGTGATCGGTCTCTCCGGCGGACTGGATTCTACTCTGGCACTTCTGGTGACTGTCCGTGCATTTGACATGCTTGGAATGTCAAGAGAGAAGATCACGGCAGTAACCATGCCGTGCTTTGGAACCACAGACCGGACATATAACAATGCCTGCCAGTTAAGTAAATGCCTTGGAGCATCGCTTAAGGAGGTAAATATCCGTGAGGCGGTAAATCTTCATTTCCGCGATATCGGACATGATCCTGAGGTACATGATGTCACCTATGAGAACGGACAGGCACGCGAACGTACACAGATTCTGATGGACATTGCAAACCAGTCCGGCGGTATTGTGATCGGAACAGGAGACCTCTCCGAGCTTGCTCTTGGATGGGCGACCTATAACGGAGACCACATGTCCATGTATGCAGTGAACGCATCCGTACCAAAGACCCTGGTCCGTCATCTGGTAAGATATTATGCAGATACCTGTGAGGATGCAAAGCTTGCAGAGATTCTTCTGGACATTCTGGATACTCCGGTGAGTCCGGAGCTCCTTCCGCCAAAGGATGGTGTGATTTCACAGAAAACAGAGGATCTCGTGGGACCGTATGAACTTCATGATTTCTTTCTCTATTATATGCTTCGCTGGACATTTCCACCGAAGAAGATCTTCCGTATGGCAAAGATTGCATTTGAGGGAGAATATGATGATGCTGTGATCCTGAAATGGCTGAAAACCTTCTATCGGAGATTTTTTATGCAGCAGTTCAAGCGTTCCTGTCTTCCGGATGGCCCGAAAGTAGGAAGTGTAGCAGTTTCTCCGAGGGGAGACTTAAGAATGCCGAGTGATGCATGTGCAAAACTCTGGATGAAACAGATTGAGGAACTTGAGGTGTGATTTATCACACCTCAATGTATTTTTCAGGAAGAAGCTGCCTTCTGGACAGTCTCTTCGATCGCATGGATAAGCATCTGCGCGGTGTATTTCTGGTCACTGGCATAATCAAGATTCTCCAGTGACTGTGTAGAATAGATCTGGCTGGCAAGAGAATCCAGAACCGGTTCTACAAGAGGAAACATAGCGGAGGTGCTTTCACTTAAATTTGCCAGATGAATGGAACGGATGCGGTCAGCATCCACAGCTACTTCCAGATCAAAGGAGTTATTATTTAACTGTATGGAAGTACGATAAATGCCGGGGGTATATCTGGAATCGGTCTTTTTTGAAGTGTTCGCTGCTTTTCCGGGACCGAACATAAAAAATACCAGTACACCCAGGATAATGAGGAGAAGAAGAAAGATACAGGTGTAGATGACCTCTTTCATATGTAAGACGATGATTTTTGTTTTGGAACTCATAGTCTGCGCCTCCTGATTCGCGGCTGCGGTACCCCGGTATAGCTAAATCTGCAGAGCACATTGAGGGATGCTTTTTATATATCCTATTAGGCTCTGTCTGAATTTATGTTACTTTTGTCAACAGGAAAGGGTGGAAAATATGTCCCTGCAGTTTATTATAGGAAATTCCGGTGCGGGAAAATCCAGCACCGCATATAGAAATATTATCCGGGATGCCAGGATGAATCCGGACAGGCTTTATTATGTGATCGTTCCGGAGCAGTTCACCATGCAGACGCAGAAGACGCTGGTGGAAATGCACCCGGACGGCGGCATTCTGAACATTGATATCCTGAGCTTTGACCGCCTTGCCTATCGCGTGTTTGAAGAGGTAGGCGGTGATACACGCAGGCTTATGGAGGAAACCGGCAAAAATATGGTACTTCAGAAGCTGGTGCAGATGAATCAGAAGGAACTGGGATATCTGAAGAACCAGATGAAAAAAACAGGTTATCTGGATGAAATAAAATCTTTGATCTCAGAGTTTATGCAGTATGAGATCAGGGAAGAAGAACTGGATGAGATGATACGTGAGAGTGAGGACAAAACGCTTCTCCAGATGAAACTCAAGGATGTAAAGGTTTTGTATCAGGCTTTCCGGGAATATCTTTCCGGGCATTTTATGACGGCGGAGGAAGTGCTGGAGGTTCTGGCAAAAGAAATCCCGTTTTCCGAGAAACTGAAGGGAAGTGTCGTTCTGCTGGATGGTTATACAGGATTCACGCCGGTCCAGATGGAAGTTCTCCGGGAACTTCTGGCAGTCTGTGCAAAGGTTTCTGTGACAGTGACCATGGATGTCAGAGAACAGTTTCTGGCGATGGGAAAGCCGCATGAACTGTTTTATATGAGTCATAAGATGATCCGGTCTCTTGCAGAACTCACAAAAGATATGGAAGAACCTGTCTGGATCGCACCGGGAAAACAGTCTCGATTTGCAGATTCTCCGGCCCTGGATTTTCTGGAGCAGCATCTGTTCCGTTATCACAGGAGTGTCTATGAGAAAGAGCAGCAGGAGATTCAGATTTTTTCTGCACGGGATCCGGAGAAGGAAATGGAAGAAACAGCCAGAAGAATTCTGCGGCTGGTCAGAGAGAAGGATTATCATTATGGTCAGATCGCAGTGATCACCGGAAATCTTGAGGAATATGGAAGTGTGGCAGGGCAGGTCTTTGAGGATGCCGGAATTCCATATTTTATTGATGAAAAACATTCCATTCTTATGAATCCATTTGTAGAATATCTCAGGGCGGCACTGGAGATGGTGGTTCAGGGGTTCAGCTATGAGAGTGTATTCCGTTATCTGCGCTGTGGAATGTCTGATATTTCCCGCAAAGAAGCAGATATGCTGGAGAATTATGTGATCGCACTTGGAATCCGGGGAATCCGGAAGTGGCAGGAGAAATGGGTGCGTGTCTATCGGGGCATGGATCCGGAACAGATGGAAGAGATCAATGAGATCCGTGAGAAATTTGCAGAAGAAGTGGGACTTCTTGCTGAAGGTTTTTCCGGAAGAAAGAAAACGGTGGAAGAATATTGCCGGTGTCTGTATGAATTTATCGTACAGAGCAAGATACAGGAAAAACTTCAGACACAGGAGCTTTACTTTGGTGAGCTTGGAAACAAGTCGATGGAGAAGGAATATGCCCAGATTTTTGGGATCATGATGGAACTTCTGGATAAGATGGCAGAGATTCTTGGTGATGAGATGGTTTCTCCGGAGGAGTTTCTGCAGATTCTGGAAACGGGAATGACACAGGCAAAGGTTGCACTGATTCCTCCAAGCATGGATCAGGTTCTGGTTGGTGATATGGAGCGTACACGACTGAAGGATGTAAGAGCCCTGTTTTTTGTCGGAGTGAATGAGGGAAATATTCCAAAAAACACACAGACAGGAGGAATCCTGACAGAGATGGACAGAGAGTTCTTTAAGGATCAGGGTATGGAGCTTGCACCGGGACCAAAAGAGCTTATGAACATGCAGCGGTTTTATCTGTATCTGAACCTGACAAAGCCAAAGGAACAGCTGTGTCTTTCCTACAGTCAGTCGAATGGAAGAGGAGAAGCCAGCAGTCCGGCTTTTCTGATCCATACGATCAAAAGAATGTTCCCGAAGCTTAACGAAGTGCGGGCAGATCAGCCGGAGAGTCAGATGGAGCTTCTGGAGACACCGGAAACCTCGATAGAATATCTTCTGGAAGGACTTACAGAGGAAAATACAGATGAACTGAGTCCTGTTTTTCAGGAACTGTACAGCTGGTATCTGAGAAGTCCAAAGTACAGACCACTGGCTGAAAAACTGACGGATGCAGTGTTTTTGCGAAAACCGGAGGATAAAATCAGCGAGAGTGTGGCGAAGGCACTGTATGGGGAAGTTTCTCCGCACGGGGCGACAAGGCTGGAACGTTTTTCGGCATGTGCATTTGCACATTTCCTGAAATATGGACTTGCCGTGACAGAACGAGTGGAATATGAATTCAAGGCGATGGATATGGGAAATGTCATTCATCAGGCCCTGGAAAATTTTGCAGTGGAGTTGAGAAGGAAGAAACTGGACTGGAGCAGTCTGGATGATAAAGTGAGGGATGAGATCGCGGATGAGTGTCTGGACAAGGTTGCGGCAGATTATGGAAATACGATCCTTCAGAGCAGTTTCAGAAACCACTATATGATCGAACGTACCAGAAGAATCTTGAGAAGGACGGTATGGGCACTGCAGGAGCAGCTCAAAAACGGTAAGTTTAAGCCGGAAGGATTTGAGGTTTCCATAGGTGGAGGAAGGATCGACCGACTGGATACTCTGAAAGAGGACAACCGGGTTTATGTGAAGATCATTGACTATAAGACAGGAAACACTTCTTTTGACCTGGTGAGTATTTATTATGGACTGCAGCTGCAGCTGGTGGTCTATATGGATGCGGCCATGCAGGCAGAAAAGAGGCTCTACCCGGAGTGTGAAGTAGAGCCGGCAGGAATTTTTTATTACAATGTCAAGGATCCTATGATACAGAAAACGCTTCAGGAAGATCTGGATGAACTGGATCCGGAGATTATGAAAAAACTGAAGATGAATGGGCTGGTATCCTCTGATCCGGATGTGATCCAGAAGCTGGATGCATCGGTTGCCTCCCTTCCTCTGTCCTATACGACAAAGGGGGCACTGCGTAAGGGTTCTTCTGTGGCAAGTCCTCAGAGATTCCGGCTTTTGAATGCCTATGTGAAGAAAAAGATTACAGAAGTACAGGATTCTATCCTGACAGGAAAGGCAGATGCCTCTCCATATGAGATAGGAAACAAAAATGCCTGTACCTACTGTGCATACCAGGGCAGCTGTGGATTTGACCGTAAGATCCCGGGCTATGAATTCCGGAGACTGAAGCAGTTTGCAGACGAGGAAGTCTGGAAGAATTTTGAACAGGAGGCAGAGTGAGATGGGAATGAAGTGGACCGAGGAGCAGAGGAAGGTTATCACTCTGCGTGACAGAAATATTCTGGTTAGTGCGGCAGCCGGCTCCGGAAAGACAGCCGTCCTGGTACAGAGGATCTTAAGTAAGATCATGGATCCAAAAAGGCCGGTGGATATCGACCGGCTTCTGATCATGACATTTACAAGAGCGGCGGCAGGAGAAATGAAAGAGAGAATCTCCAATGCGATCGATCAGGCATTGTACGAAAATCCGGACAATGAACATCTGCAGAAGCAGGCAACACTGATCCATAATGCCCAGATCACGACGATCGATGGATTTTGTTCCTATATCATCCGGAATTACTTTCATATGGTGGATCTTGATCCGGGATATCGTACTGCAGAAGAGGGAGAACTGAAGCTTCTCAAGGAAGATGTCATGAAGGATCTTCTGGAAGAGGCATATGAGAAAGCAGATCCGAAATTTCTGAGTCTGGTTGAGTGCTATGCATCAGGAAAATCCGATGATGAGATCAGAGAGATGGTTTATAAGCTTTATAATGCGGCGATGAGTCATCCTTTTCCGGAAGAGTGGCTGGAAGAATGTCTGAATGTCTATCAGGTGGAAAACATAGAAGATCTCCGCAAAACAAACTGGATCCGTCTTCTCTGGGAAACGCTGGATGAAAAGGTCATACAGGCAGAAGCACTGGCAGAGAGTGCCAGAAGACTGTGTGAAGAGCCGGACGGTCCCTATATCTATGAGGAAGCACTGGCAGACGATCTGAATTTCTGGAGAGAGATAAGACGGCTTAAGGATACCAGAGATTATGACAAGGTGGCAGAGACTCTCGCAGGTCATACGTTTGCGAAACTTTCAGCAAAGAGGGACAGTTCCATAGATCCGTTCAAAAAAGAGCAGGCGAAGGAACTTCGGGATGAAGAAAAAGAAATCTGTAAAGAGCTTTCGACGAAGTTTTTTAATCAGAAGGAAGAAATCCTTCTGGAACTGATCGCCTGTGCAAGAGAGCCGCTGGAAGGACTGACAGAGCTTACACGTCAGTTTAAGGAGGCTTTTTCCAGGAAGAAAAGAGAAAAAAATCTTTTGGATTTTACGGATATGGAGCACTTTGCACTTCGGATACTTGTCGAAAAAGTGGATGAAGAACTGATACCCACACAGGCGGCCCGTGAATTATCCGAAAAGTATGAAGAGGTCATGGTGGATGAATATCAGGACAGTAACTTTGTGCAGGAGCTTATCACAACGATGGTATCCGGCTGGGTGTCAAAGCGCAAAAATATTTTTATGGTAGGTGATGTCAAGCAGAGCATCTACCGTTTTCGTCTGGCAAGGCCGGAGCTTTTTATGGAGAAATATCATAGTTATTCTCTGGAAGACAGCGAGGAACAGAGAATCGACCTGCACAAAAATTTCCGAAGCCGTGCAGAGGTACTGAATTCTGTCAACTATATATTCCGTCAGATCATGGGAGAGGATCTTGGAGGAATCACTTATGATGACGATAATGCTCTGTATCCGGGAGCATCCTTTCTGGAAGGAGAAGATCCGGAGTTTGTCCGCACAGAGGTTCTCATTGTAGAAAAAGACGGCGAGGAAGCACAGGATGAGCAGGAGCAGAAAAATGCGAGAGAGATGGAAGCCCTGGCAATCGCACAGCGCATCCACAGGATGATCGGAAAGGACAGGATCCTGGATAAAGAAACTGGAGAATATCGCGAGATAAGGTATGGAGATATTGTGATTCTTCTGCGAAGTGCCACGGGTTGGTCAGAAACCTTCAGCCAGGTTTTAAGTTCAAGAGGGATTCCGGTGTACTCTGCGTCGAGAACAGGATATTTTTCTGCACAGGAGGTGGTAACACTTCTTAACTATCTGAGAGTCTGTGACAATCCGCTGCAGGATATTCCGCTGACAGGCGTACTGCATTCTCCGATTGTAGGCTGTACGGCACAGGAGCTTGCGATGCTTCGAAGTGAATGTCCGGATGGAAGAGTATATGACAGTATCTGCGCTTACGTGGAAAAGGCAGAGGAAATATCCGAAGAAAACGTGGAAAAACTCCGACTTGTGCAGAAGTTGAAACTGTTTTTGAGCCAGCTCACAAAATTTCGTGATATGGCGGCTTATACACCGATCCATGAGCTTATCCTGTACATTCTCAAAGACACGGGATATGGCAGATATGCAAGGGCAATTCCGGGAGGTGCACAGAGAGGGGCAAATCTGCATATGCTGGTCGAAAAGGCAATGGATTATGAAAAAACCAGTTACAGGGGACTGTTTAACTTTATCCGTTATATTGAAAAGCTTCAGAAATATGAGGTGGATTTCGGTGAAGTCAATCTGGCAGATGCAGGCAGCGGTGCTGTGCAGATCATGACAATCCACAAAAGCAAGGGACTGGAGTTCCCGGTCGTGTTTGCGGCAGGGATGGGAAAACAGTTTAATTTCCAGGACATCAATGCGAAATTTCTGATTCATCCGGAGCTTGGCTTTGGGGTGGATGCGATCTTTCCGGAAAAGAGACTGATCGTATCGGCAATGCAGAAGCAGATCATCAGAAGGGAACTGAAAAGAGAGAGCCTGGGAGAGGAGCTGAGAGTTCTCTATGTGGCACTGACCAGAGCAAAAGAAAAACTTATTATCACCGGTTCGATGGGGAATATAGAGGCTGCATTAAGAAGCGTGTCCCGTTATATGCACAGTGAAGAAACCCTGCTTCCACTGGGCGTGCGTTCGGAAGCCAGAAGCTACTGGTCCTATATCCTTCCGGCACTGGTCCGTCATCCGGCAATGAAAGAACTTCTGGCGGAGTACGGGATTTTTGGGAAGCCGGAAAAAATCTGTGAAGAAAATGCAGATTTTCTGATTAGCAAGGTGACACTTGGAGAACTGGTACAGGGAGAGATACTGGATCAGACAGATGCACAGCTTCGGGAAGCGTTTTTCAGGGAATGGGACAGTGAAAAAATTTACGATGAAAACATCCGGCAGGTGCTGAAAGAGAAATTTGACTTCAGTTATCCGTATGCATACCTCAGAGAACTGCCGGTGAAGGTAAGTGTTTCAGAACTGAAAAAACGAAAATATGCAGACGAGGAAGAAAAAGAATCTGCTCTTTATCCGGAGTCGGAGATGGTTCAGATCGTACCGGGATTTATTTCCGGCGAGAGAGAAGTGACGCAGGGAGCAGCTCGTGGAACAGCCTATCACCGGGTGATGGAATGTCTGGATTATACTCGTCTGGATGGAATCCGGGAGATTGACAGACAGATCAGAACCCTGGTGGAAGAGCACAAGATGTCACCGCAGGAGGGCGAATGCATCTACAGAAGAGATATCCTTGGTTTTGCAGAGTCAGAACTGGGACAGAGAATGAAGCGGGCGGCACAGGATAAGAAACTTTACCGGGAGCAGCCGTTTGTGATGAAAGTAGACAGGAAGGAACTGGACGCTTCCTGGAGCGGCGATGAGACGGTTCTTGTACAGGGAATCATAGATGCGTATTTCTTGGAAGGTGAGGACATTGTGCTGGTGGACTATAAGACTGACCGGATTGCCCGGGGAGAAGAAAATAAGCTGATCGAACGATATAAGACACAGCTGGAGGATTATGCCTCGGCACTGGAACGGATGCTCCACAAAAAAGTAAAACAGAAATATATTTATTCCTTTGCACTTCGTAAGGAATTACTGCTGTAAGGCATGAGATGGAAATATCCCGCGTCTGGAGAGTATCAAACTCTCCAGCCTGCGGGATATTTGTTTTTGAGGGTCTGGCCGACCAGCTTGCCGAATCCGATGGGATAGCCGTCTGCACAGAGAAGATGCCACCCCTTTGCATGGGCTGCTTCTTCCGGTTCGATATTCAGGGTTTCGCCTTTCAGATAACGTGTCAGACGCTCATCCGACACGGAGAGGGAAATGACTGCTTCGGCATCACCTTTATGCAGAGCCAGTGCAAAAGGTTCTGACGGCTCGAAGCGGTTCTTCTTGAGATCACCGAGATAAAGTCCGTTTCGAAGAAAGGTCAGTCCGCGGAAATCGCCGGTGAGCGGCGGAAGATAATACACCTTGTCCTTTCGCGTCTCCACCCGGTTCCAGTCAAAAGGCTTTCCGCCGAGCATCTTAAGGCCGATTTCTTTCAGGAAAAGTTCCAGCCATTTCCGAGTTTCCGGATTTGGCTTTGCTAAGGACGGGGAGGCGATCAGATCTGTGCGGCCTTCCTTTTGAAACAGTGCCATGAAGTGTCCCTCTCCCTGCGTTTTGTGTGGAAAAAGGTGTACACAGCGGCTGAGACGAGGATCTTTGTTGCCCCAGTCCGGAACGCCTGGAGTGAATCCTTCATGGGATGGGAGTTCGATCAGTTCCATTTCCGGGCGATTTTCAAGAAGCCAGGAGACAACGCCCTCATCCTCCTCCGGCGCGAAGGTACAGGTGGAATAAAGAAGCTGTCCACCGGGACGGAGCATATCGGCAGCCTGAAGGATCAGTTCCCGCTGTATACCGGCAAGCTCCCTGGATTTCTCAGGAGACCAGTCTCTGGCAAGAGCTTCTTCCTTGCGGAACATTCCTTCGCCGGAGCAGGGGGCATCCAGAAGGATTTTATGGAAAAATTCCGGGAAGCGTTCCCTGAGGCGGGCAGGTGTCTCGTTGGCGACAAAGGTGTTGGTGAAGCCAAAAAGTTCTACATTGCGAAGCAGGGCACGGGTACGAGAAGCACTGATGTCATTGGCGACCAGAAGTCCTTCGCCGTTTTGCCGTGCGCCAAGCTCTGTTGTTTTACCACCCGGGGCGGCACAGAGATCCAGCACATTTTCGCCGGGGAGGACCGGCAGGCAGGATGCAGGAGTCATGGCGCTGGGTTCCTGAAGATAATAAAGCCCTGCCTGATAAAACGGACAGTAAGACGGGTGCACATCCTCCGGATAAAAATAACCGTTTGGAATCCAGGGAATCGGCGTTACCGGGAACGGAACGAGTTTTTCAAATTCCTCGCAGCTGATCTTGGAAGTGTTGACGCGAAGACCGTAGGTTCTTGGTAAATCATAGCTTCTGATAAAAGAATCGTATTCATCGCCGAGCATTTCTCTCATTCGTGCAAGAAAGGCAGGATGAAGAAGTTCTGTAATATTCTGTTCTGACATAAAAATCTCCTGTTTTATTAAAGTATCGGAAGGATTGTATCCTGTGGAACAATTGTAACTGTTTACAGCTAAACATGTCAAAACACCTCGCGGGATACTACCTTCTGAATAGCTATCAAACTACGATAAAAGTATAAATCAGGCCGGCCAAATAGAAAATACTATTGACAAAACTATATTATATATTATATAGTATTAGTAACAAAATAATATTATACATAACAATAATATTATAGAATATATGAACAGGAAGTGAGAACATGGTATTTAATACAGGTGCAGCACTTCTGGATGCAATCGTACTGGCGGTAGTTTCCAAGGAGGAGGAAGGAACCTACGGTTACAAGATCACCCAGGATGTGCGGAGCGTGCTGGAGGTATCTGAGTCCACACTATATCCGGTTCTTCGCAGACTTCAGAAGGATGAATGTCTGGAGACATATGATATGGCATATGCGGGCAGGAATCGCAGATACTATAAGATCACAGAGAAGGGAACAGCACAGCTGAATCTTTACAGAGTTGAGTGGAAGAATTATTCAACGAAGATTTCGAAATTGTTTGAGGGAGGCATAGAGTTATGAACAGAGCGCAGTTTATGGAGCAACTGAAGAAACTGCTTTCTGATATCTCGGAGGAGGAACGCCAGGAGGCTCTTGACTATTATGAGAGTTATTTTGATGACGCCGGGGAAGACCAGGAAGCAAATGTGATCAGGGAACTGGGAAGTCCGGGTAAGGTGGCCGCGATCATCAAGGCTGATCTTAAGGACAGCTCGCAGGATTACGGAGAATACACAGAGAAGGGGTTTGAGGATGAGCGTGTCAGACCGGAGCCGGAGATGATGCAGAAGAGAGGCGGCCGTGCAGAGCGTGGCTATCACGCTGAACGTAAAGGAGGCAATGCAGGTGTGATCCTGGCACTGATCCTTCTGGTGTTTGTTTCTCCGCTTATCAAGGGAGCGGTTGGCGGAATTCTTGGAGTTATTGTCACCCTGGCACTTCTTCCGTTTCTGATTGTGTTTGGAATCGGTGCAGCGGTACTGGTGCTTTTTGCAGTCGGAATCGCAGCTTTTGGTGCCGGTATCGGAGCATGCTTTTCCGGCAGCGTAGGATTTGGCATTCTGGGAGCCGGAATCGGCTGCATAGTTCTTGCAGTGGCACTGGTAGGTCTGGTATTTCTGATTTGGACGGCTACCAGGGTTCTGCCGATGCTGCTTCGGAAGTTTGTAGATTTTTGTAGTCGGCTTGTTAACAGAAATATGAAAAAGGAGGCGGGATTATGAGAAAAATTTCCAGAGTTCTTTTAAAAACAGCGTTGGGTCTGGGAGTTGCCGGTATAGGTCTTTGTATAGGAGGTGTAGCTATGGGAGCTACGATCACAGGCTTTGATCTTTCAAGGTACGGAGTTAATACGACCATTAAGAAGGTTGCAAAGTCAGCCTGGACAACGGGCAGTGATGTCTGGGATGAGGACTGGGATGAAATATCCCGCCTTGAACCGACAGAAACAGATAAGGACAAAGAAGTTTTTGAGACAGATTCGTCTGCTGATCTGGAATTCTCTTTAAGTGCAGGAGAACTCAGTTTTCAGCCTTATGACGGAGACAGGATCCGTATAGAAGTATCCGGTGCGAAGAAGGATAAGGTAAGGGTTGGTAAGGATGAGGGTAGTCTGGTCCTTGAGACAACCGGAAGAACACAGGACAGAAAGATCCTGGTATCTTATCCTCAGGGTTATACATTTGATGAGACATCCATAGAGATCGCCGCAGGAACTGTCACTCTGAAGGATGGATTTAACACCGGTGAGCTGGATGTTTCCGTGGCAGCCGGAGAATTTACCAATACAGGCAGGCTTACAGCCAGAGAAGTGAGTATTGAAGTTGGAGCAGGAAACGTAGAACTGTCAGAACTGGATACAAAGGAACTGGAGGCTGACTGTGGAGTGGGAAATATCGAACTGAATATTTCAGGCAGAGAAACAGATTATAATTATGAGATTTCCTGTGCGGCCGGTGAGGTAGAGATCGGCGGCAGTTCCTACAGCGGTATCGGACACAGTAAAGAAATTACAAACCCGAATGCAAAGGGTGATATGGAACTGAACTGCGGTGTGGGTAACATCACGGTTACATTTACAGAATAAGAGGTAACTATTCAGAAGGTAGTATCCCGCGAGGTGATTCGGAATGCATTTTGACTCGCAACTGTGAGGGTACTGAACAGTTAAGATTTTAAGAAAGAAGGCAGATTTCTATGAATAACAAACGACTTTACAAATCCTCTGTAAATTATATGCTGTGTGGTGTGTGTGGAGGCATCGCAGAATATTTTAATATTGACCCGACACTGGTACGTCTGGCGTGGATCATCTTTACCTGCTTTGGAGGAGCAGGAATCTGGGCATATATCATTGCGGCAATTGTAATCCCAAAAGACTGATACCAGATGAATAAATTTCTTCAAAACTGTCCATACTTTCCAAAAGACGTAACTGACAGTCATAATAAAGGAGTGAACGGACATGAATAAGGAGAAAGAGGTAGAAGCCTATCTTAGAGGCGAACTTCCGGAAGAAGAAAGGATCAAGTACGAGATCGCAGAAGAACTCGGAATTCTCGACAAAGTTCTTGAGAATGGGTGGAAAAGTCTTTCTGCAAAGGAAACCGGCAGGATCGGCGGACTGATGACGGGACGTAAAAAATAATAATATTGTATCTGGAAACTAAGTCAGAAAATTCACAAAAGCATTGAACGGACACTGTTCCGGTCAGTGCTTTTTGTGGTATACTAAGAAATAAAAGGGTTTGTCTGTAATATGAAGAAACTGTAAAAACAGAGAAAACGACAGGGAGATGTGAATGAACAGGAAAGAAGGATATGTGAAATTAGATAAAGTTTCCAAAATATATAAGATGGGTGAGGTTGAGATCCGTGCAGTTGATGAGATCAGCTTTGAAATTGCCAAAGGCGAATTTGTGGTCATTGTAGGACCGAGTGGTGCCGGAAAGACAACTGTCCTCAATATTCTTGGCGGTATGGATACCGCATCCAGAGGTCTTGTTCAGGTGGATGGAAGAAATATCACAGCCTACAACAGCAGACAGCTTACCGCATATAGAAGAGATGATATCGGTTTTGTGTTTCAGTTTTATAATCTGGTGCCAAATCTGACTGCCCTGGAAAACGTAGAACTTGCCATGCAGATCTGCAAAAATCCGTTGGATGCAAAGGAGGTCCTGCGAGAGGTCGGACTTGAGAAGAGGATGGGAAATTTCCCGGCACAGCTTTCCGGTGGGGAACAGCAGCGCGTCTCCATAGCGAGAGCACTTGCAAAGAATCCGAAGCTTCTTCTCTGTGATGAGCCGACAGGTGCACTGGATTATCAGACGGGTAAGGCGATTCTGAAGCTTCTTCAGGATATGTGCAGGGAGAAGAATATGACAGTGATCGTCATCACGCACAATTCGGCACTGACCCCTATGGCAGACCGGGTGATCCATATCAAGAACGGAACGGTTTCTTCGATGGAACAGAATGATCATCCGACACCGGTGGAGGAGATTGAATGGTAGGAAAACGCAGAAAAAAAGCATTGCACAAAGATTTCTGGCAGGAGATCCGAAAGAGCAGGGCACGTTTTATTTCGATATTCTGTATCGTGGCACTGGGAGTTGCATTTTTTTCCGGGATCCAGGCATCATCGCCGGATATGAGATTATCAGGAGATGATTATTATAATGAAGTACAGCTTATGGATCTCAAGATCGTGGGAACTCTTGGGCTGACGGAGGATGATATAGAAGCAGTCCGGGCAGTTGACGGTGTAGAGAGTGCAGAAGGTGCTTATTGTACAGATGTGATCTGCGGCGAGGAAAGGCAGAAGGTTCTTCATATAGAATCTGTGAATCAGAATGTGAACCAGCTTACTGTGACAGAGGGACGGCTTCCTCAAAAGAGTGGAGAATGTTTTCTGGATTCGGCTTTTGCATCAGGGCAGGGATATGAGATCGGGAGCACGATAAAGATGCGTCAGGATAAAGACAGCAGGCTTCTGAATACAGAGACCTATACGGTCGTCGGGCTGGGCAAAAGTCCTCTGTATATTTCCTTCAACAGGGGAAATACAACGGTTGGCTCCGGGGAGGTAAATGGCTTTGCATATGTTCTTCCGGAAGATTTTGATCAGGAGGTTTTTACCCAGATCTATATCCGGTCACATGGGACGGATAAGGTGATCAGTTACACGGATGCCTATGATAATCTGGTCGAGAGACTTCAGAAGCGGGTTGAAGGAATTGAGAAAGAACGCTGTCAACTTCGTTATAATGAAATAATGTCAGAAGCACAGGATAAGATAGCCGATGCAGAAAAAGAACTTGCCGATGGAAGAAAGGAAGCAGATAAAGAGCTTGCCGATGCCAGCAAAAAGCTTTCCGACGGTGAGAAAGAAATCCGTGACGGAAAGAAAGAATTAGAAGATGGCAGGAAGAAACTTGCCGATGCAAAAGAAGAACTTGCCGATGGCAAAAAACAGCTGGAGGATGCTAGAGCCCAGCTGGCTGACGGGAGAACCCAGATCTCTTCAGCCAGAGAACAGGCTGCCAACGGACAGGCACAGCTAGAAACAGCCCAGGAGAAACTGGATGACGGATGGTTACAGTACAATGCCGGAAAGAAACAATATGAGGAAGGCAAGGCTGAATTTGACAAGGCAAAACAACAGATAGAAGCAGGAAAACAAAAAATCGCAGATGGACGTGCCGGGCTTGAGCAGAAGCAAAAAGAACTGACCGATGGAATTGCACAGGTGACATCCGGGCAGGCAGCGGTGGATGCACAGATCACACAGCTGGAAGGGCAGATCGCACAGATTCAGGCGGGGCTTGAACAGCTTGCAGGGGTCGAAGAACAGTTGGGAGCGGCACAGGCGGCGACGGAACAGGCTTTCGGGGCAGTTCAGGCAGCACAGGAAAATGTAAACAGTGCGCAGACAGCCTATGACGAAGCACAGCAAAAAGCTGAAGCAGGAGAACTTTCGGAAGAAGAACTTGCAGTCTATGAGCAGGCTTTGAATGAGGCACAGGGACAACTGTCAGCGGCGGACAGTGCCTTAAACGAGGCGCAGGCAGCTGTGGATGCCTGTCAGCAGGCAGTCAGCCAGAAGGCAGAGCTTGAGAACAATCTGAGTGCGGCTCAGGGTGGGCTTTCACAGGCTCAGTCCAGTAAAACAGAACTGGCAGCTGCACTGGAGAGCCTGAAGGCCGGACAGAGTACCATTGACCAGAGCCGCATACAGCTGGACAGCGAATCGGCAAAGCTTGCAGCAGGAGAGAGGGAACTTGCGTCAAACGAAAAAACTCTGACGGCGAGTCGGAAGAAACTGGATGCAAGCCTTCAAAAGCTTCAGAGCGGTCAGGCTGAGCTGGACGCAAACCGGGCAAGACTTGAGGCGGCACAGGCGGAAATTGCAGCAAATGAACAGAAACTTTCTTCCGGTGAGGCAGAAATCGCTGCAAATGAGAAGAAGCTTAGTGATGGTGAAAAAGAGATCCGGGAAAATGAGCAGAAGCTCAAGGATTCTGAGAAGAAACTTAAGGATGCAGAGAAAGAATTAGAAGATGGAAAGAAAGAGTATCAGGATGGCAAGAAAGAAGCAGAGGATGAGATCCGTGACGGAGAACAGAAGATCAACGATGCGAAGGAAGAACTGAACGACATCAAAGAGCCTGAATGGATCATTACAGACAGGAACAGCCTTCCGGAATATTCGGACTATGGTGATAATGCAGACCGTATCAAGAGCATTGGTGAGGTTTTTCCTGTCATTTTTTTCCTGGTAGCGGCACTGATCAGTCTCACAACCATGACAAGAATGGTAGAAGAGCAGAGGACCCAGATCGGAACGATGAAGGCACTCGGATATAAAAAGATGGATATCGCCTCCAAATATCTGAATTATGCATTCCTGGCAACAGCCGGAGGAAGCGTGGTAGGAATTCTGATTGGCGAAAAAATGCTTCCATATATAGTCATCAAGGCATATGGAATGATGTACCACAATGTTTCCAATAATCTTCAGATTCATTACGAGTGGAAATATGCACTGACCGCTTCGATAGCAGCATTGATCTGTACGGTGGGAGCAACCATTATTTCCTGCCGGCAGGCATTGGCAGAAACACCGGCGGCTCTGATGCGTCCGCCGGCACCGAAAGAGGGAAAGCGAATTTTTCTGGAACGCATTCCGATTTTGTGGAAGCATCTGAACTTTACCTGGAAGTCATCGCTTCGAAATCTTTTCCGCTACAAGAAACGACTTTTTATGACAGTTTTCGGCATTGCAGGCAGCATGGCACTGATGCTGGTCGGTTATGGGATCCAGGATTCCATCTCAGATATTGTGAATCTGCAGTACAAAAATCTGCAGCATTATGATGGAACGATCATTGCTGATGATGACGCGGCTGAGACGGATAAGAAGGCACTTATAAAGGAACTGGATCAGAATTCAAAACTGGATCATTATACCAAAATCCAGCTTTCCAAGCTCACTGCACCGAATGGAAAGGCAAATTTAAGTGTATATGTCTATGTTCCGGAGAATCTTAAGAATTTCCAAAAGGATGTTACCCTTCGAAACCGCATAACAAAGGAACAGTACGAACTGACAGATGAGGGGGCGGCAGTCAGCGAAAAAACAGCAGCACTTCTGGATCTTAAGGCAGGAGACGAACTGATTCTCAAAAAAGACGACAGGGAATATAGGACAAAAATAGCCGTGATCACAGAGAACTATGCCGGTCATTATGTTTATATGACACCGAAGGTATATGAAGATGTCTTTGGAGAAGAACCCGATTATGAAGATATTGTATTCTTGGTCAGGGATGAGTATAAAGATCAGACGGAAGAAATCGGTCAGAAGATCATGGAGTCTCCAGCTGTACTGAGTATCAGTTATACAGCCAGCACAATGGAGATGGTAAACCGTATGCTCAGCACTCTGGGAATCGTTGTTGTGGTCCTGATCGTATCAGCTGGAATGCTGGCGTTTGTCGTGCTGTATAACCTCAATAATATCAATATCACAGAGAGGCAGAGGGAACTGGCAACGCTTAAAGTACTGGGATTTTTTGACAAAGAGGTTTCGCAGTATGTGCTGAGAGAAAACATTATCCTTACTGCAGTCGGGATTCTTTTCGGAGCGGTCTTCGGTATTGGTCTGCATAGGTATATCATTGTGACAGTTGAAGTGGATGCAGTTATGTTTGGAAGAAATATCCGGCCGGTGAGCTTCGTATACTGCGCACTGCTCACCTGTGTTTTCTCAGCTATAGTGAATCTGTTCATGCACAAAAAACTCAAAAAGATAAATATGGTAGAATCTCTGAAATCTGTAGAATAGGACAGATCCTGGAATCTGAGGTCAAAAATGGAAGAGAATATCTGTGAAATTTCATCAATCCTTCTTGACAAGGTTCCAAAATGCAATTATAGTAGTTTTCAGAGTCAGGCAAACTGCCCTTCACACAAGCAGTGTGAGGGGCTGTTTTTTCAATAAATATAATCAGGAGGATATTATGAGCAAAGAACTTGCAAAGACTTATGACCCGAAAGGGCTGGAAGAACGTCTTTATCAGAAATGGATGGATAACGGATACTTCCATGCAAAGGTAAATCCAGATAAAAAACCATTTACAATCGTTATGCCGCCGCCGAACGTAACCGGACAGCTCCACATGGGACATGCACTCGATGAGACCATGCAGGATATCCTGATCCGTTTCAAGAGAATGCAGGGATATGAAGCACTGTGGCAGCCGGGAACCGACCATGCGGCAATCGCAACTGAGGTCAAGGTTATCGACAAGCTCAAAAAAGAAGGCATCGACAAGCACGACATCGGACGTGAGGAATTTCTTAAACATGCATGGGCATGGAAAGAAGAATATGGCGGAAAGATCATCAACCAGCTTAAGAAGCTTGGAGCATCCGCTGACTGGGAAAGAGAACGCTTTACCATGGATGAGGGCTGTTCAAAGGCTGTACAGGAAGTGTTCATCCGCTTATACGAAAAAGGATATATTTACAAGGGTTCCAGAATCATTAACTGGTGTCCGGTATGCCAGACTTCTATTTCAGATGCAGAAGTAGAGCATGAGGATCAGGACGGATTTTTCTGGCACATCAATTACCCGATCGTGGGAGAAGAGGGAAGATTTGTAGAGATTGCAACTACCCGTCCGGAAACACTTCTTGGAGATACTGCAGTTGCAGTAAACCCGGAGGATGAAAGATACAAAGACCTGATCGGCAAGATGCTGAAACTGCCGCTGACTGACCGTGAGATCCCGGTTATCGCAGATGAATATGTTGACAAGGAATTCGGAACAGGATGCGTTAAGATCACACCGGCACATGACCCGAATGACTTCGAGGTAGGCAAGCGCCACAACCTTGAAGAAATCAATATCATGAATGACGATGCAACCATCAATTCTCTTGGCGGTAAATATGCAGGCATGGACCGCTACGAGGCACGTAAGGCAATGGTAGCAGACCTTGAGGCACAGGGACTTCTCGTTAAGGTTGTTCCGCACAGCCACAGTGTCGGCACACATGACCGTTGCGGCACAACCGTAGAGCCGATGATCAAACCACAGTGGTTTGTACGCATGGATGAAATGGCAAAGGCTGCAATCAATGCTCTGAAACCAGGAGAACTGGAATTTGTTCCGGCAAGCTTCGGAAAGACATATCTGCACTGGCTGGAAAATATCCGTGACTGGTGTATTTCCCGTCAGCTCTGGTGGGGACACAGAATCCCGGCGTACTACTGTGATGAGTGTGGTGAAGTGGTCGTGGCAAGAGAAATGCCGGAAAAATGCCCGAAATGCGGATGTACACATTTCCATCAGGATGAGGATACTCTGGATACCTGGTTCAGCTCAGCCCTGTGGCCGTTCTCCACACTTGGATGGCCGGACAAAACACCGGAGCTGGAATACTTCTATCCGACAGACGTTCTTGTAACAGGATATGATATCATCTTTTTCTGGGTTATCCGTATGGTATTCTCTGCTCTGGAGCAGACAGGAGAAGTACCGTTCCATCATGTACTGATCCATGGTCTGGTACGTGACTCTCAGGGACGTAAGATGAGTAAATCTCTTGGAAATGGTATCGATCCACTGGAGGTTATTGATAAATATGGTGCAGACGCACTTCGTCTGACACTGATCACAGGAAATGCACCTGGAAACGACATGCGTTTTTACTGGGAGCGTGTAGAGTCCAGCCGTAACTTTGCAAACAAGATCTGGAATGCATCCCGTTTCATTATGATGAACCTGGAAGGCAAAACAGTAACAGAACCAGAAAATCTGAACGAGCTCTGCTTTGAGGACAAATGGATCCTTTCTAAGCTGAATGCAGTGATCCGTGATGTAACTGACAACATGGACAAATACGAGCTGGGAATCGCTGTTCAGAAGGTTTATGATTTCCTGTGGGATGAACTCTGTGACTGGTACATCGAAATGGCAAAAGTACGTCTCTGGAAGGCAGATGAGGATCCGAAAGCTGCAAACGATGCACTCTGGACACTGCGCACAGCACTGACAGAAGGCCTGAAACTGCTTCACCCATATATGCCGTTTATTACAGAAGAAATCTACTGTACACTTCTTCCGGAAGAAGAGTCCATCATGATTTCTGACTGGCCGGTATATCAGGAGGCATGGGTATTCCCGGAGGCAGAAAAAGCAGTTGAGAGCTTCAAGGAAGCAATCCGCGGAATCCGTAATACACGTACAGAGATGAACGTACCGATGAACCGTAAGACTCATCTCTACGTTGTTGGCAAGGATGCAGAAACCTGTGCAAGATACGAAGCATGCAAGAAATCTTTTGTAAACCTTGCATTTGCAAAAGAAATCCATGTACAGGAGAACAAAGACGGAATCGGTGAAGATGCAGTATCCGTTGTTGTATCTGATGCAGTTGTATATATGCCTCTGGAAGATCTTGTAGACAGAGAAAAAGAGATGGAACGTCTCAAGAAAGAACAGGAACGTCTCACAAAGGAAATCGCAAGATGCCAGGGCATGCTGAATAATCCGAACTTTGTCAACAAAGCACCGGAAGCAAAGGTAAATGCCGAAAAAGAAAAGCTTCAGAAATACGAAGAAATGATGGAAAAGGTAAACGTACAGCTTAAACAGATGGAGAATTAATAAAGGAGTATTCGGATGAAATGGTATAAAGTGTGTAACCGGATCTCACTGCTGCTTCATGCACTGTGCAGTACGGCAGGATATTTTCTGATCGAGGCGATCAGCCGTCATTCATTTTCGGCGGCATGGACATACATGACCACAAAACCACTTATCTTTGCATATAATGCCGCACTGATCTTTACAACGTCATTGCTGGTGTATCTTTTTCGCAAGAGATGTTTCTGGCGTGTGCTGATAGCAATTCTGTGGCTTTTGCTGGGCATTGTCAATGGAGTGATTCTGTTAAACAGGGTTACTCCGTTTACCGGACCGGACCTTCATCTTCTGACAGATGGAATGGCAGTGTTGAATAAATATCTTCCGTCCTGGGGAGTTGTAGTGGCACTGATCATACTGGGATTTTTTGTACTTCTTCTTCTCGTACTTCTGATTAAAGCACCGAGCTATAAACGAAAGGTGAAGTTTCGTTATGACCTTCTGCTTGTCGTTGTCGGAGCAGCACTTTTTGCCGGAGCCACGCAGCTGGCACTGGAAAAAAGAGTATTGTCCAACTACTTTGGAAACATTGCATTCGCATACGAGGACTATGGCTACCCATACTGTCTGGCGGTTACGATCTTTGATACAGGAATCAGTTGTCCGAGAGATTACTCAGAACAGGAGATTACACGGATCGAGAAGACAGAAGATAATCTTCCTGCCACAAAGGAAGACAGCAAACCGAATATTCTCTTTCTGCAGTTGGAGTCGTTTTTTGATCCGACACTGGTAAACTATCTTAATATTTCAGAGGATCCAATCCCGAACTTCCGTAAATTGATGAAAGAATACAGTTCAGGATATTATAAGGTGCCTTCTGTAGGAGCAGGAACTGCCAACACAGAATTTGAGTCCATCACAGGGATGAGCCTTCACTATTTCGGACCGGGAGAGTATCCTTACAAGAGTATCCTCAAGGAAACCACCTGCGAGAGTGCACCATATGTACTTAAGAATCTGGGATATGTGACTCACGCAGTACATAACAATGAGGCAAACTTCTATGGAAGAAGAAGTATCTTCCCGAATCTCGGATTTGACACCTTTACCTCTGCGGAATATATGCCGGAGGAAGAGGACAAAAATCCACTTGGCTGGACAAAGGATGAGGTTCTGACAGATGAGATCATCAAATGCCTGGACTCCACAGAAGAACCGGATTATGTATATACAATTTCGGTGCAGGGGCACGGCGGTTATCCGGAAGAATCCGTGCTGGATGATCCGGAGATCACCGTTACAGGTGCAGCTACCGAAAACCAGAATAACCAGTGGGAATACTACTGCAATGAGATTCATGAGATGGACCAGTTTGTCAAGGAACTGACAGATGCGCTTGCTGACTATCCGGAAGATGTGATTCTTGTTATGTATGGAGATCATCTTCCGACTATGGGACTCACCGTAGAAGATCTTAAGAACAAATATCTTTTCCAGACACAGTATGTTATGTGGGACAATTTTGGGCTTAAGAAAAAGGACGAGAACCTGGCAGCATATCAGATGGCGGCAGAGGTTATGGACCGTGCAGGAATCCATGAGGGTACTGTTTTTCGTTATCATCAGGCAAGAAGAAACACAAGAAATTATCAGGTGGATCTGGAAACCCTTCAGTATGATGTGCTTTACGGAAAACAATATTCTTATGATGGTGAGAATCCGTTTCAGAGGACCAAGATGCGTATGGGACTTTATGACGTGACACTGGATTCAATGGAGATGGTTTCGACGGCAGATTACACCTATCGCCTCAAAGGAACAAACTTTACGCCATCCAGTCAGGTTAAACTGAATGGAGACTGGTATGATACAGTATATGTAAATCCGACGACGCTGATAATCTCCGGAACAGAGATCAACGATTTTGACCGTCTTTCCGTTGTTCAGAGAAGCAACAGTTCTACCAGAAAAGCACTGAGCAAGAGCTATGACCGTTCTGCCTATATGCTGTATAATGAGAATAAATGGAAAATTCCGTCAGAAGATTCATAATTCTGACGAATAAAAGATTACGATTGGTACTGGACATCTTTCACCACTCATATATAATGGATATCGTAGTAGCAGGGGAATTTTTTCCTGCTGCTGCGAATACATTATAGGATAAGTGGTGAATTTTTTTATGAATTACGAAGAAGCAGTTGCTTATATTGAAGAAACTCCGAAATTTACGACCAAAAATAAAATGGAACACACAAAGGAATGTCTGAAACGCCTTGGAAATCCACAGGATAAATTCCGTGTGATCCATGTGGCCGGTACGAATGGTAAGGGAAGTACCTGTGCATTCCTGACTTCCATTTTGAGAGAAGCAGGATACTCCTGCGGACTTTTTACCTCGCCGCATCTGGTTGTGATCAATGAACGTTTCCAGATCAATGAGAAGAATATCAGTGATGAAGTGTTTCTGGATGCATTCTGCAAGGTGAAAGAACTGGCAGATGAACTGGTAAAGGAAGGAAACTATCATCCTACCTATTTTGAGTTTTTATTCCTGATGGGAATGGTGATCTTTGCAGATGCAGGCGTGGACTATGTAGTACTGGAGACAGGACTTGGCGGAAGACTTGATGCAACAACAGCGGTAGAAAATCCTGTAGCCTGTGTGATCACTTCGATCAGCTTTGATCATATGCAGTATCTCGGCAATACGATCGAAGAAATTGCGGGAGAGAAAGCAGGGATCATTGTTCCAGGCGTACCTGTGATCTATGACGGAAACGATCAAAAGGCGGCAAAGGTCATCAGAGAACGGGCACAGGAGCTGAACAGTCCATGCTATGAAGTTACGAGGGAAGATACGGAAATTATACGAAATACCTGTTCCGGCATTGATTTTTCATTTAAGAATGAGTATTATGGTAACACAGTGTTTTCCATTCCGTTCATTGCACTGTATCAGGTGATGAACAGTTCTCTCGCACTCAAGACAATGGAGATTCTTAAGGAGGAGATTCCGGTATCGGCAGAAGCTGTGAAGAAAGGACTTATTGAGACACGCTGGCAGGGAAGAATGGAAACCGTATTGCCGGGAGTCATTGTAGACGGTGCCCATAATGAGGATGGAGTTGCACGATTCGTAGAAACGGCAGCACATTTTCAGAAGGACTATCCGCTTACTCTGCTGTTTTCTGCTGTGGATGATAAGGATTATACGGATATGATTCGCACCATCCTGGACAAGATCCAGTTCAGACATGTAGTGGTCACTCAGGTAGGCGGCTATCGTAAAGTACCGGCTGAACAGCTGGCGGAGATTTTTAAGGAGAATGGATGTACTTCGGCAGAGGTCTGTGAAGATGCAGAAGAAGCATTCAGGAAAGCACTCTCGGAAAAAGGACACGATGGACTGCTGTTTTGTGTAGGTTCCCTTTATCTGGTGGGTGAGATTAAAACCGCCATTCTTAAGGGAATCGGGAAATAAGGAGAAATTATTATGATCGATTATGAAGAGGAACTGAAGAAATTTGAACCCTGTCTGGATGTTACAGACGCAGAGGGTGCAATTTATGACAGAGAACTGACAGACATTCTGGATGTCCTTCAGGAGGTCTTGAGAGAAGCAAAAAGCAATAGACGTGTAAAATAAGACAAATCAATACACAAAGGGAGAAACATTGAATGAATTGTGTGAACTGTGGGGCATTTCTTACAGACATGGATCTGGACTACTGTCCGAACTGCGGATACAATGTTCTGATTCAGAAAAAAGTGGATTACCTGTCAAAGAGTTTTTATAATCAGGGGCTGGAAAAAGCAAGTATTCGTGATCTTTCCGGTGCAATTGCATGTCTGAAACAGAGTCTGATCTATGATAAAAGAAACATCAAAGCGAGAAACCTTCTTGGACTTGTGTATTTTGAGACGGGAGAAGTGGTTTCCGCACTCAGTGAATGGGTCATCAGTAAGAATCTGCAGCCAGCCAGAAATCTTGCAACAGAATATATCAATAAGCTTCAGGCCAACAGAAACCGTCTGAATGCGATCAATGAAACAATCAGGAAATACAACAACGCGCTGATGCTGTGTCGTGAAGGACATGAAGATATGGCGGCGATCAAGCTTCGCAGGATTCTGTCTCAGAATCCGAAACTGATCAAGGGATATCATCTTCTGGCATTGATCCAGATGAAGAATCACGAATGGAACAAGGCGAGAAGAACCCTCAAAAAAGCTGCACGCATTGACAAGACAAATACGACAACGCTTCGCTTCCTGCGAGAGGTGGATGAGCAGACCGGTGTAACGACCAATCTGGAAAAAAGCAAAAAAGGACTTTTTCATTCCAATAAGGCTTCGAAACAGGATACGGATATTTTTGCATCGGAGCAGGTTATGCAGCAGCCGGTTTATAAGGAACGTTCAGGACTCTCAGCCTTTTTTATCCTGATGGCAGGAATTGCAGCAGGGGTAGGAGCGTTCTGGCTTCTTGCAGCACCGGCGATCCGCCAGGGCATTTACAAGGAAGCGAATCAGCAGATTGTTCAGTACAGTGAGTCGCTTGCGAGCCAGGCAGCTGAGCTTACCAAAGCACAGAGTGATGCAAAAGAAGCTACAGAATCCGCGGATGAGGTAAGCCAGCAGCTTACATCAGAGCAGACAAAGAGCAAAAGCTATCAGGCACTGCTCCAGGCATATGCGGCTTATCAGCAGAAGAGCTTTGATGATGCGGCCCTGGAACTGCAGAATGTGCAGCAGGATGTCCTTTCCGACTCACAGAAAACAATCTATAATACGATCAGTCAGGCTGTAAATTCCGGAAACACCGGATCATCAGATGATGGAAGCGATGACAGCGGAGAATACGACGATTCGGAATATTATGAATAATAGTAACTATTCAGGAGGCAGTATCCCGCGAGGCGTTTTGGCATGTTTTTTGCCAAAATCCCGAGACATACAAGGCAAAATGCCATCACCGAAGGTGATTTGGAATGCATTTTGACTCGTAACTGTGAGGATACTGAACAGTTACAATAATAGTAACTATTCAGGAGGCAGTATCCCGCGAGGGGACTGAACAGTTATGAATAACTGTAAGACAGAAATAAGCGAAACGATATAAGAAAAACCTCGGAGAAGGGGATGTACATAGAGTACATCTCCTTTTTTCTTTCGACATATCTGAGAAGGGGGACAAAATGAGCGAAATATTTGAATTCAAAGAAGCGGTTCTGACTATTCATCTTCCGCAGGAACTGGATCATCCGCAGTCGGACAGGATCCGAAAAGAAACCGACAGGATCATGAGCAGAGCCTATATCAAAAAAATAATATTTGATTTTGAGAATACAGAATTTATGGACAGCTCCGGTATTGGTCTGATCATGGGAAGATACCGTGCCCTTGGGATGGGACAGAAATGTATAGCAGCTGTCAATGTGGACAGGTATATGGATAAACTGCTTCACCTGTCAGGAGTTCACAGATACATGGAAATTCAGAAAAAAATCGAAGAGGGAGGACATTATGGAAAGGACGAATGAAATAACACTTATTTTTGACAGTCTGCCGGTGAATGAAGCATTGGCGAGGATCACAGCTGCATCCTTCTGCACACAGCTGAATCCGACGCTGGAGGAAGTGGCGGATCTGAAAACCGCAGTATCAGAAGCGGTGACTAACAGCATTATCCATGGGTACGAAGGAGAAGTACATAAGATAGAAATGAAACTTCTGCTTACCGGCCAAGAAATCTATGTAGAGATCACGGACCATGGAAAGGGGATTGAAGATGTAGAGAAAGCGATGGAGCCTATGTACACTACAAAGGCAGACAAAGACCGCTCGGGCATGGGGTTCACTTTTATGGAGGCGTTTATGGACGACCTTAAGGTGGAATCACAGGTTGGAGAAGGAACACGTGTTCGCATGAAAAAAATTATCGGTCGATAGGGAGGGGATATGGAGCATACTCTTGCCCTGATCGGGCGTGCACACCAGGGAGATAAAGAGGCAAGAGATACTTTATTTAAAGAAAATACAGGACTGATCTACAGTGCTGCCAGGCGATTTCTTGGAAGGGGCGTGGAGATGGAAGATTTATTTCAGATTGGCAGTATCGGCCTTCTCAAAGCCGTGGATAAATTTGATCCGGCATTTGATGTAAAGTTTTCAACGTATGCGATTCCAATGATCATTGGAGAGATGAAACGCTTCTTCCGGGATGACGGGATGATAAAGGTAAGCCGGGCTATAAAGGAATGTAGACACAGAGTCTATCAGGCACGGGAGAAAATTGAGAGAGAATCCGGGCGGGAGCCGACGATCCAGGAACTTTCGGAAACACTTGGAATTGCGGCGGAAGAAGTTGCCATGGCTCTGGAGTCCGCTGTAAATGTAGAATCTATTTACAAAACGGTTTATCAGGGAGAGGGAACAGATATTTCACTGATCGATAAAATCCCAGAGAAAAAAGATGAGCAGGAGAATCTGCTGAACCGGATATTTCTGGAAGAACTTCTGGGGGAACTTAAGAGCGAAGAACGAAGGCTGATCTATATGAGATACTTCCGGGATATGACCCAGACGCAGGTGGCTGAAGTTCTGGGAATATCACAGGTACAGGTGTCGAGGATGGAGAAGAGGATATTGGAGAAGCTGAGAAATTCGCATAAGGGATGAAATAAACAATAAGTCTTATAAGAAGTGTAGCTGCTGAAAAAAACAGCAGCTACCTAAAAAATCACTATTTACTGTAACTTGTTTTTCCAAAAACAGATCCCTTTACTTTGGAAAGTGCGGTAAGAACGATCATTCCGAAGATTCCGCAGGAAATGACTTCGCCGGCACCGACGGTCAGCATCATCAGCGGGATCGGAAGATTTACACCATATCCGTAGTAAAGAACGAAAGGTACGATCACTGTGTTGGCGGCGATTGGCGGCAATGGAGCAAGCCATTTGCTGGCACCGCGCAGCTTGTAAGTAAAAATTGCACCGATCAGTGTTGCAATACTTCCGAAAATGATATCTACAGGAATCGCACCGCCAAGAAGATTGGAAAGAATACATCCTACAAATAATCCCGGGATTGCAGCCGGTGTAAAGTATGGCAGAATAGTCAGTGCCTCAGAGAAGCGGACCTGAACTTCACCATAGCTTAATGGAGCAAACAGCAGAGTCAGAACTACATAGATAGCACCGATGGCAGCTGCCTGTACAAGGAACATAGTGTTTTTGTTTTTCATTATTCAATTCTCCTTTAGTTTTGTTTTATGAGTGGAAGGTCACGAACACTCAGCACATTTTACGGCGGTGACCGCCGGTCAAACCCTGTAAGACCTTGTTTTTATGGGCTTTGACGGTAGAGAGTATAGCACAGGAGAGACAGAAATGCAAGACAAAAAGGATCCTGTAAGTGGATGAAACGAAAAAGATAAGTACTAAAATAAAATCACAAATTTCCATGGACATATTTCAAAAGTTGAGGTAAGATGGTACAGATGTTAATTATAGAAAGGCAGATTTATAGACATGGAAGAGAAGATTCTTGATTTCATCATGGAGTATGCACAGGAACATGAGAATGTTCCATTTCAGATTATTGAAGAAAATTTCAATATTCAGATGGATGAGAGCTTACGATCTATCATCAGTGATGCAATCTGGGACAGAGATAATGTTTCAGATGTAGTCATCGAAAATGACGGCTACATGATCAGTTGTTTTGAGGACTGATCATTTACAGTCAGGGAAAGAAATCATTCGGCAGACAGAGGACAGAAACGGGAGACCGTGTTCTGTCCTTTGTTGTTGAGGGAGAGATCAGGAAGCCTTCTTCTCATTTGGATTTTTGCAGAGATTTTTCCTGTTGAGATCCTCGAGGATGGTTGCGTTGACATCGTCCTCGTATTTACGCATCTGTACCTGCATTGGAGTAGGATCGGCCGAAAAATTCAGACGGCTGAAATGATTAAAGAAGAACAGAACTCCGATGGCAAGGCCGATAGAGTAGGAAATCTCCAGGACAGTAAAACCGCTGGAGATTTCTCCCGTCACCTGAAAATAAACCTGCTGAAATAACCTGCCAACATCCACATCTGTATTAAAGGTCATGATGGAAAAAGCAGCTCCGAAAAAAGTGGCAAGGCAGACGAAAAAGATTTTGAACCAGCGAAATACAGTGCCGGATGCAGAGCTTTTGCGGTAGGTAAGAATGAAATCGGGTTCTCCTATATGAGAAATGCTGAGATCAGGTTCTTTTTTCTGGATCATATCGATCAGATCCATGGCGGACATGACATACTGACCGGATTTCATGTGATCCAGGCTGGCAACAGGAAGAACACGGAGACGGTTCAGGACTTTTGCGTTGCTGCAGGCAAGCTTTGCGATGTCCTGAAGATAAATATGCGGATGCTGTACCTGAATATTTGTATCAAGCTGTAAATGAAAAGCCTAATCCCCCAGCTATGCTGGGGAGAATGGAGTAGGCGGAAGC
>NZ_JAJBNQ010000074.1:0-989 GCF_020538025.1 Blautia sp. MSK17_66 | reverse complement strand
ATAGCAAAAGGTACCTTAAAACAATGGCATCTGGAAGATATGGATAAGATTTCTAGAGATAAAAGTGTTGTGTTGCTGGATGTGAGAACTGTAGGTGAATTTAACAGGGGGCATATGGATGGATTCAAAAACATTCCTGTAGATGAACTAAGGGAACGTATCAATGAAATTGAGAAGGGAAAGCCCGTTTACCTGATATGCCAGAGTGGGCTACGCAGTTATATTGCAAGCCGTATTTTGGAAGGAAATGGATATGAAACATACAACTTTTCAGGTGGATTCCGCTTTTATGATGCAGTGGCTAATGACCATGCACTGATTGAAAGATCATATGCATGTGGTATGGATTATTAGAAATAAATAAAATATTTTTATAGTTTGATTGTAGTATAAAAAGATCCCCCATTTATTAGAATGACTTTCATAATTCTGATAAATGGAGGATTCTTTAGAGAAAAAAACGTTTTATGATCTTTGTAGTGTTTCCAGTCTTTTCGAATCAAGGATTGCTATTTTGCCGCGAGAGAGTCTGACGAGTCCTTCGCCTTGAAAGTATCGAAGCATTCGAGTGATAACTTCCCTGTGGGAACCAAGATGGTTTGCGATAGTTTCGTGAGTGATTTTCAGTTCATTTGTTCCTTCAATGGATGTTTCTTCTAAAAGAAATGAAGCAACACGCTTATCCAAACTCTTCCACATAATCTGTTCAATCAGCCACATGACATCAGAAAAACGGGTAGCCATTAACTCATTGGTATAGTTTGCGACAGGAGCAGATTCTTTCATGATGCCCTTATAGATTTCAGCAGGGATGATCCAAAGATCCGTATCTTTTTCTGCTTCAATGGTTACTTCAAATTGAATAGACCGCATGATACATGAGGCGGATAAAAGACACATATCCATATCGAACAGACGGTAAAGTGTAATCTCCCGTCCTTCATCTGAAAGTATGTAAGTTCGAAGCTGCCCGGATTTAACCAGTAATA
>NZ_JAJBNQ010000073.1:0-1002 GCF_020538025.1 Blautia sp. MSK17_66 | reverse complement strand
AAAATAAAGGATCGCCCATATCCATAAATAATCATACCAATGTTTCTTTTTCTTCACATCGCTGTCCTCTCTTTCATTTCAATACAACCTGCCGGACAGGACTTTGCACATTTTCCACATCCTACACACACTGTTTCTTCTACCACAGCATAACATCCATGGTAAACTTTGACAGCTGCCAGCGGACAAGTATTTTCACATACTCCGCAGGCAACACATCTTTTTTTATCGACACTTGCCATTCTTTTTGCCAATGCTTTGTTCCCCTTTCAAATTTTGTATCTCTATTGTACCTGAAAAAGGTAAATCCTTCTGTGATATTATTACATAAGAATTTACCTTGAACGCTAATCATTACAATGACATATTTTTATTATACATTACCTTTATATTTATATATGATGTTTAGAATTTCCTCAGTTGTTCGAATAATTTCTTTTTGTTTTTCTTTCATTGTTATAGATTTGCTTTCTTCTTCAGCTAACGAAGAGTAAAGGTGAATGGTATTAGCATGATTCCATATCTCATCGTAAATTTTCTCGATTTCATCAGCACTCCGAAATGCCTGGTCTGTTTGCATTTGCAAGTGTTCTCGTTGCTCTTCCAGATGATTCATCCGTTCTTGTAACTGATCCCTTTCTTTCTGCAATCGATCATGTTGTGCTTGCAGTTGATCTATTTGTATTTTAATTTCGCTCATCTTTTCTTTCTGTCTCCGCATAAGCATCATCAAATATACAACTACAAATACAAATAATAGTATTATGTACAGCATAAACTTCTCCTCACGACACATATATTTCGACGGTTTTCCGCAAATCAACTATTGATAATGGCATAGAAAGAACAGTTAGTTTTCCTGAATTCTTTTTAATTTCAACAGCATCAGGATTGCCTGTGATTAAAATTACAGGTGTTGTCCTGTCCGCACGCCATGGCTGATTCGGTTGGCTCGTCATATCTTCGGTAACAATCCAAAGATCCGGCTTATGTCTGCCTAAT
>NZ_JAJBNQ010000071.1:0-1226 GCF_020538025.1 Blautia sp. MSK17_66 | reverse complement strand
TTTGTTTTGCATTTACGGCACCGGATGCGGGCGATAATGACGGGAAGAGATTTAGTATGTGGGACAGAATTTCGGCGGCAGTATTGAGACCATGAGAGTAGCAAACGTAAGTCTAAAGGTTGTTTTATAGTAGTTAGGATGTAGAAAATGTATTCCGATAGGCCATTTTACATTTGGAGGGACGGTTGAAAGTGGACAGAGGAAAAGGTGCGGAAATGGCTGATTTTGATTGTTTATGTTTTGTGTGATAATTTTACATTTTTGCATAGTATTAGGTAGTCAGATGAAAGATGAATAGACATAGGAGTAAGAAAACATAGAATAGTTACCATTATTGGTAGGAGTGTGGTGGGGTGGTATAGTCCGCATTGGGATGTTACTTTCCTGTTATGGCATGGATTTCCCTTTAGGGTCTCTGAAGCGTATTTCCGTCACCGAAAAAGGCAGAAAAAGGGAAACTGAAGGGAGGATAGTAGTAAAGTTTGAATGGTGGTAGTGTAATGTATGATATCCGTTGGTTTTGGTTTCGGTTGTGAAAAGTTTTTTGGTATGATATTTTGCAAGTAGCATATATTTCTTGTGTGAGAAAGGTATATTTTGTATGTTCCCGCGCGTTTCCGTATTTTCCGCTTCCGTATTTTCCGCTTCCGTATTTTCCGCTTCCGTATTTTCCGCTTCCGCTTCCGCAGTAAAAAAAAGTGAGGAACTGGGTTACCCGGGGCACCTGTCACTTTGGAAAAAAAAAAGAAAAAAATATACGCTAAGATTTTTGGAGAATAGCTTAAATTGAAGTTTTTCTCGGCAAGAAATACGTAGTTAAGGCAGAGCGACAGAGAGGGCAAAAGAAAATAAAAGTAAGATTTTAGTTTGTAATGGGAGGGGGGGTTTAGTCATGGAGTACAAGTGTGAGGAAAAGTAGTTGGGAGGTACTTCATGCGAAAGCAGTTGAAGACAAGTTCGAAAAGAGTTTGGAAACGAATTCGAGTAGGCTTGTCGTTCGTTATGTTTTTGTAAATGGCCTCGTCAAACGGTGGAGAGAGTCGCTAGGTGATCGTCAGATCTGCCTAGTCTCTATACAGCGTGTTTAATTGACATGGGTTGATGCGTATTGAGAGATACAATTTGGGAAGAAATTCCCAGAGTGTGTTTCTTTTGCGTTTAACCTGAACAGTCTCATCGTGGGCATCTTGCGATTCCATTGGTGAGCAGCGAAGGATTTGGTGGAT
>NZ_JAJBNQ010000069.1:0-1300 GCF_020538025.1 Blautia sp. MSK17_66 | reverse complement strand
ATAGCAAAAGGTACCTTAAAACAATGGCATCTGGAAGATATGGATAAGATTTCTAAAGATAAAAGTGTTGTATTGCTGGATGTGAGAACTGTAGGTGAGTTTAACAGGGGGCATATGGATGGATTCAGAAATATTCCTGTAGATGAACTAAGGGAACGTATCAATGAAATTGAGAAGGGAAAGCCTGTTTACTTGATATGCCAAAGTGGTCTGCGCAGCTACATTGCCAGCCGTATTCTGGAAGGAAACGGTTATGAAACATACAACTTCTCCGGTGGATTCCGCTTCTATGATGCAGTGGTTAATGACCGTGCGTTGATTGAAAGGGCATATGCATGTGGTATGGATTATTAAAAAATAATCACAATAATTTTATAATTTACTTGTAGCGTAAAAAGATCCCCCATTTATTAGAATGACTTTCACAATTCTGATAAATGGAGGATTCTTTAGATGTCATAGAAAAACAGTTTTATGATCTTTGTAGTGTTTCCAGTCTTTTCGAATCAAGGATGGTGATTTTGCCGCGTGAGAGTTTGACGAGACCATCGCCCTGAAAGTATCGAAGCATTCGAGTGATCACTTCCCTGTGGGAACCAAGATGGTTTGCGATAGTTTCGTGAGTGATTTTCAGTTCATTTGTTCCTTCGATAGAGGTCTCTTCTAAAAGAAATGAAGCAACACGCTTATCCAAACTCTTCCACATGATCTGTTCAATCAGCCACATGACATCAGAAAAACGGCTAGCCATTAATTCATTGGTATAGTTTGCGACGGGAGCCGATTCCTTCATGATGTCCTTATAGATTTCAGCAGGGATGATCCAAAGATCAGTATCTTTTTCTGCTTCAATGGTTACTTCAAATTGAATGGACTGCATGATACATGAGGCGGATAAAAGACACATATCCATATCGAACAGGCGGTAAAGTGTAATTTCTCGTCCTTCATCTGAAAGTATGTAAGTTCGAAGCTGCCCGGATTTAACCAGTAATAATCCAGTACAATCCAGGTTTCCGTTGTGAATGATCGTTCCTTTTTTTACATCCCGTGTAATCAAATTGTCTGAAATTACTTTTTTCTGTGCTGTATTTAAGTCATTCCATAGTGGAAAATAATTTTCGAAGCTCATAACAGTTATCTCCTTTACGAACATAGTATACTTACTTTTTTTAGATGCGTCAATTATATAATTGACATATGCCATAAATAAAAATATACTGACTATAGTACATGACTGTTGTGAATATGAGGGAGGGATAAATAATGCAGGGAGATGTCAGTTTTACATTTTTGGACC
>NZ_JAJBNQ010000068.1:0-1404 GCF_020538025.1 Blautia sp. MSK17_66 | reverse complement strand
TTAAACTATCGGTTGCGGCCATATCTACCAGAAAGCACCGTTTCCCGTCCGATCAACTGTAGTTAAGCTGGTAAGAGCCTGACCGAGTAGTGTAGTGGGTGACCATACGCGAAACTCAGGTGCTGCAATCTTTATTTCTTTTTTTTTTTTTTTTCTCTCTAGTTTCTTGGCTTCCTATGCTAAATCCCATAACTAACCTACCATTCGATTCAGAAAAATTCGCACTATCCAGCTGCACTCTTCTTCTGAAGAGTTAAGCACTCCATTATGCTCATTGGGTTGCTACTACTTGATATGTACAAACAATATTCTCCTCCGATATTCCTACAAAAAAAAAAAAAACACTCCGGTTTTGTTCTCTTCCCTCCATTTCCCTCTCTTCTACGGTTAATCCTTTCCTCTTCGTCTTTTTCTACACCCTCGTTTAGTTGCTTCTTTTTCCTTCCCGCTTTCCTGCACTAACATTTTGCCGCAGTACACTATACGATCGTAGTACATCTTACAACTCCGCATACCGCGTCGCCAAAAATTTACTTCGCCAACCATTCCATATCTGTTAAGTATACATGTATATATATTGCACTGGCTATTCATCTTGCACTTTTCCTCTTTCTTCTTCCCAGTAGCCTCATCCTTTTACGCTGCCTCTCTGGAACTTGCCATCATCATTCCCTAGAAACTGCCATTTACTTAAAAAAAAAAAAATGTCCCCACTATCACTGTTCACTGTTCACTTGTCTCTTACATCTTTCTTGGTAAAATCGTAGTTCGTAGTATTTTTTTTCATATCAAAGGCATGTCCTGTTAACTATAGGAAATGAGCTTTTCTCAATTCTCTAAACTTATAAAAGCACTCATGTTTGCCGCTCTGATGGTGCGGAAAAAACTGCTCCATGAAGCAAACTGTCCGGGCAAATCCTTTCACGCTCGGGAAGCTTCGTGAAAGCCCTTCTCTTTTAACCCATCTTTGCAACGAAAAAAAAAAAAAAGAAAATAAAAAATAAAAAGACCAAATAGTAAATGGTACACTCTTACACACTATCATCCTCATCGTATATTATAATAGATATATACAATACATGTTTTTACCCGGATCATAGAGTTCTTAAGACAAATAAAATTTATAGAGACTTGTTCAGTCTACTTCTCTCTAAACTAGGCCCCGGCTCCTGCCAGTACCCACTTAGAAAGAAATAAAAAAACAAATCAGACAACAAAGGCTTAATCTCAGCAGATCGTAACAACAAGGCTACTCTACTGCTTACAATACCCCGTTGTACATCTAAGTCGTATACAAATGATTTATCCCCACGCAAAATGACATTGCAATTCGCCAGCAAGCACCCAAGGCCTTTCCGCCAAGTGCACCGTTGCTAGCCTGCTATGGTTCAGCGACGCCACAAG
>NZ_JAJBNQ010000067.1:0-1425 GCF_020538025.1 Blautia sp. MSK17_66 | reverse complement strand
AAGTTTCTGTACCTTAAGCTTTTGTTTGCATATATTTGCTCTTTGAGTGGATTCTCCTTTCTTTAAGTTCTCATATTTACGGGAAAGCTTTCGCTGTGCCCGTCTTAATTGTTTCTCAAGTTTTCTGATCCGTGCTGTTTTATTGATATTTCTGTATACAGTTCCATTTGACACAACTGCAAAGTCTTTCAGACCCAGATCGATTCCGATCCCATCAGTGAAATCTCCATCTGCTTCCGGAGCAGGTATATCGACAAGTACAGACACATAATATCTTCCTGCTTTCATGGAAACTGCCCCGCTTCGGATCACATATCCATCCTTAGAGGCCGGGATGTAACCTTTTTCTTTCAGCCTTACCCAGCCAAGTGTTGGGATCTTGATCCTGTGACGTTCACAGAGACAGTCTTTGGGATTGTTCTTTACAAAATACATTTTTACATCAGATCTTCCTTTTTTCTTATATCTTGGGAAACTGCTCTGATGATGAAAAAATCTTGAAAAAGCGGTACAGGCATTTTCAATTGCATTCTTTACCGATTTGGAACTGACTTCTCTGATCCAGGAATATTCCGGATGCCCTGGAAGGTATTCATTGTTCAGCCATACACTGAACGACTTGCCGCTCATAAATCTTTCACCGGCATCATAACGTTCTTTATTATGAAACAGGTAGAAATTATAAATATATCTGCATGTGCCGATTGTCTTATGTATTTTGATCTTCTGCTCTTCTGTAGGATTGATCTCTGTCTTGAAGCTCTTCAGCAATCTCCTCATCCTTTTCTATCTGTTTTTTATACTTACGAAGTCCATATAATCTACAGGAAAACACATGAAGGATGGAAATAATATCCTGTACAAGTTCTTCCTGTGGTGACAGTTCTTCATTGTTCACCACCAGTATCGTAGTGTGGAATTTCATGCAGAATCTTTCAAACCAGTCGTATCCAAAACGGATAAATCTGTCTTTATGCGTGATCACTATGGTTTTGACCTTCTGCTCCATGACTTCGTCCAGTAATCCATTCCATTTCCTGCGGTTATAATTAAGTCCGCTTCCATAGTCTTCAATGCACTGGTCTACGATCATTCCTCTGGCATTACAGAACTGACGCAGAAATGCTGTCTGATTTTGAAGATCATCCCTTTGGTTTTTGGTAGATACTCTTGCATAAATAACAACTTTTCGTTTATCATGTTCTATATTTATACCTTTAAATTGAAGATACTGGTCATATGTGTAATAACGCCTGTCTGTTGGAGTTCGGTTTGCTTTTAAGATTCCCTCTCTGTCCCATCTCTGAAGCGTTTTTACAGAAACACCTAATAATTCAGCAAAATCTTTTGGTTTATAATTTGTGATTTTTGATGTGTTCATAATATACCTCCATAAGTATATTTAAACACATTTAACATCTTTTT
>NZ_JAJBNQ010000066.1:0-1494 GCF_020538025.1 Blautia sp. MSK17_66 | reverse complement strand
GTGAAAAATAAATATAGGGTTCATTGTAAAATTAAATGCAACAGATAAAAAATATTAAAACCATAGTGAAAATCATGTATGATATAGGTGTTGAGTATAAACATACAGGAGGTTTTCACTATGGTTCATGATACTGATTATAACACACCTATACGTTCTTTTAAACACCTAAAGCTATATGAGCGTGGGGAAATTTATGCATTGCTTAAAGAAGGTAAAAGTATTCGCTATATTGCTAAAAAATTAGGACGCAGTCCAAGTACTATCTCCCGTGAAATTAAACGTGGTACTACCTTACAGCTTAAAAGTGATTTATCTACATTTACAAGTTATTTCCCTGAAACAGGTCAGGCTGTATATGAAAATCATCGCTCAAATTGCGGAGCAAAAATTAAAATAGCTACAGCCGAAGCTTTTATAAAGTATGCAGAAACAAAAATTCTTAAAGACAAATGGTCCGTCGATGCTGTAGTAGGTTATTGTAAAAATGACCCTGCTTGGAAGGATGAATATATTGTTTCTACTAAAACATTGTACAACTATATTGATAAAGGCTTTTTATCTGTACGCAATATAGATTTACCTTTAAAACTACGCTTAAAACCTAAGAATAAAAGAATTAAGCAAAATAAGCGTATCTTAGGTAAAAGTATTGATTTAAGACCAGAAGAAGTAAATACCCGTGAAGAATTCGGACATTGGGAAATAGATACTGTCATTGGTAAAAAGTCCGGTGATAATGCTCTCTTGACTCTAACAGAGCGTAAGTCCCGTTATGAAATAATGATAACTTTAAATGCTAAAGATAGTAAATCTGTTGATGATTCAATAAAAAAGCTTATGGAGATGTATAGAGATACTTTTAAACATGTATTTAAAAGTATCACCGCTGATAATGGGGTTGAATTTAGTAATTTAGGAACTTTGCTTAAAGGATATGGTATAGATGTATATTATACTCACCCTTATTCTTCCTTTGAAAGGGGTACTAATGAACGTCATAATGGTCTTATACGTCGTTTTATACCTAAAGGCAAAAGCATCAAAGACTTATCTTTTGATATAATTCAAAGGATTCAAAATTGGATGAATAGGTTGCCACGTAAATTGCTAAATTACAAAACCCCAGAAAAATGTTTTTATGAAGAATTATCGAAAATTGCTTAATCCCATATTTTGAATATTATAGATGTCGTTTGTGGTTTATCAAGGGTAAAGCTCCGCCTGCTTCGCAGCCCTTGACAAACCCATGCACTCCATCTCCTGTTATTATTAAGATGGGCTTAAGGCTGATTTTGACTATTGTCAGTCCTATTCTACATGATTTTTTCACAGGGGTGTTGCATTTAATATTGCAATTTAAGATTTATATTTACATTCTTCGAACATTAATTGATTTATATCTTTTGGAATAAATTTTTCTCTTATTATAACAAATCTTCTTGCTCTTTGCCATTTAGGCAATGGAACAGTAATTTCTGTAACAGATAAAGT